>DATMFX010000001.1:0-7964 GCA_035555995.1 Hyphomicrobiales bacterium
CGGCACCGCGAAGCCGATGCCCACGTTGCCGCCCGAGGGCGCGATGATGGCGGAGTTGATGCCGATCAGGTTGCCGTTGTAATCCACCAGCGCGCCACCGGAGTTGCCGGGGTTGATCGAGGCGTCGGTCTGGATGAAGTCCTCGTAGCCGTCGCGGTTGATGCCCACGCGGTCGAGCGCGCTGACGATGCCGGAGGTGACCGTTTGCCCGATGCCGAAGGGGTTGCCGATGGCGGCCACGAAATCGCCTACCCGCAAGGTGCTGGAATCAGCCATGGGCACGGCTTCGAGATCGGCGGCGTCCACCTGCAGAAGGGCTACGTCGGTGGCGGGATCGCTGCCGATCAGCGTGGCGTCGAGGCGGCGCATGTCGGTCAGCGTCACTTCGATCGATTCGGCCTTGTCGATCACATGATGGTTGGTGAGGATGTAGCCTTTGTCGGCGTCGATGATGACGCCGGAGCCGACGCTTTGGGTGGGAACGCTTTCTTCCGGGGTGTCCGGCAGGCCGAAGTAGCGGCGGAAGAGCGGATCGCTTTGCAACGGGTTGCTCCGCGCCGCCACGCGCCCGGTTACCGAGATGTTGACCACTGCCGGCGTGACTCGTTCCAGCATCTGAGCCACCCCGGGGCGCTCTGCTGCCTGGACATCGGGGACCACCACAGGACTGCCCATGCCCAGGGTGGCGGCCAGGAGCAAGACGGTGAGGTGCTGAATTCTGACTGACATACGGATCTCCTTGCTACAGGATGGAAACGCACGCTGCCTGCACCCACAGGATGGAGGCAACCGGATGCTCGCTTGGAGCCTCACGGGAAAAAATAGAGACATCCCGCGGCATTTCAAGATTACAAGCGTCACCCCAACGTAATAAACAGCTGAGCCGCCCCATCCGAAACCGCGGCCCGATGCGGATAAACGCCCATCTTTTGCCGCGGCTTACACCGATGCGGCGATTTGTACGCGCTTTGTACGTCCGGGCGATCCGCTGCCTATGCGGGGCACTCCGTCCGCATGCGCCTCGCTGGACACGTCTCCCGCCACTCCGTATGCTCGCGCGCGCCATCCCGCCGTGAGGAACCCGCGTGATCATTCCCGCCTATGAAATCCGCAATGCCACCCATGCCCAGGGCAAGGGCGTCTTCCTGCTGGAGCCTGTACGCAAGGGGCAGGTGCTGGTGGCGCCGGATGCCATCGACCGCGTGTACAACGCCGCCGAGCGCGCCGCGCTGGTGCCCGGTTCGCCCGAGGACGACGCCTGCGTGCGCTGGTTCGAGACTTATCACACCGTCAGCACCGACTGGCCGGACGATTGCTACGTCAACCATTCCTTCACGCCAAGCGGCCTGTGGCATCTGGGTTTCATTTTCGCCACCGCGGATCTCGTGCCCGGCGCGGAACTCACCGTGGACTACCGCTTTCTGGTGGACGACAACGAAGTGCTGCCCTTTCGCGACGCAAGGACCGGCCGCGAAATCGTGGGCTATACCTGGCGGGAAAACCTGAAGCGCTCCACCGAACAGCTGCTGGCGCTGCTGCCCCACTGAATTGGAATGATCGCTTGCCAGGGGCTGCCCTCCTTTCGGGGGCGTCGTAGGGCCATGGATGGCCCGAAGCCGAGCGCCACAGGGACGTGCTTGCAGCGTCCCCGAAAGGAGGGCAGCCCCTGGCAAGCGATCTACAGAGAATAGTGCAGGAAGCGGCTCAAAGCCTTTCGAGCGTCGCTTCGGCCGTGGTTTCCACGATGCCGCCGGGCGGCTCGATGGTCAGGCTGCGAACCACGCCATCCTCGACGATCATCGCCATGCGCTTGCAGCGCGTGCCCATGCCGTTGCCGCTGCCGTCCATTTCCAGGCCCATGGCACGGGTGAACTCGGCGTTGCCGTCGGCAAGCATGATCACCTCACTGGCGTTCTTCGCCTTGCCCCAGGCATCCATCACGAAGGCATCGTTCACGGCCAGGCAAATGATGCTGTCCACGCCCTTGGCCTTGATCTTGTCCGCCAGCGCCACGTAGCCCGGCAGGTGCGTCTTGGAACAGCCTGGGGTGAAAGCGCCGGGCACCGCGAACATCACCACCTTTTTGCCGTCGAACAGCGCCGATGTCTCGACTTTTTCCGGTCCTTTTTCGCCCATCACCCTGAGCGTGCACTGTGGAATCCGCTCGCCTGTCTGAATCGTCATGGTTTGTCTCCCGTAGTTGAGTGTGCGCCTATTCTTCCATGCGCCGCAGGAACTCCTGCATGATCAGCGTGTAGAGCTCATTGCCGAGGTAGTGATCCTCCACGCCGGTTTCGATACTGGGGTTGTCGTTCACTTCTATCACGTAGGCCTTGTCGCCCCACTGCTTCACGTCCACGCCGTAGAAACCGTCGCCGATCTGCTTGGTGGCCTTGAGCGCCGCCTGCAGCACCGCGCGCGGCACTTCGAACGTGGGCAGCGTGTCGTAGCCGCCCGCTTTGATCTTGTCGTTGTTCTCGTCCTTGTGGCGGTAGATCTGCCAATGATTCTTGACCATATAGTAGCGGCAGGCGTAAAGCGCCTTGTGGTTGATCACGCCGATGCGCCAGTCGAAGTCGGTGTACAGGAATTCCTGCGCCAGCAGCAGGCTCGATTCCTCGAACAGCGTGGCAGTCTTGGCCTCGAATTCCTCCATCGAGTTCACTTTCATCACGCCGCGCGAAAACGAACCGTCCGGAATCTTCACCACCATGGGGAAGCCGAGCGTCTGCGCGGCTTCCTCGAGCTGTTCAGGGCGGCCGTGCGCGATGATCAGCGTGCGTGGCGCCGGCACGCCGGTGGAGGCGAACAGGTCGGCCAGGTAGATCTTGTTGGTGCAGCGCAGTATCGAGCTGGGGTCGTCGATCACCACCAGCCCCATGCTCTCGGCTTTCTTGGCAAAGCGGTAGGTGTGGTGTTCGATGCTGGTGGTTTCGCGGATGAACAGGGCATCGAACTCGGGCAGGCGCATGAAATCGTCGGGCGAGATCACGTCGACGTCGATGCCCAGGTTCTTGCCCGCCTGCACGAATTTCTTGATCGCCGCCGGGTTGCTCGGCGGCAGCTGTTCGTTGTCGTTCACCAGGATGGCGAGGCCGTATTTGGCCTGCTTGCGCGCTTTTTTCGGGCGCCACACTTCGCGGCTGAAATTATCCAGGGCCTCGCCAAAGGCAGTTTCCTCTTCCTCGGTCAGGCTTTTGTGATTCACGATGCTGAGATCGGCGATCACCCAGTGGCCGTTGAGGTGCTTGAGCGTGAGCGAAAGCACCGGCGCGGGGAAACGTTCGAACACCGCGCGCGCCAGCGGCTTGAGCGAGGGCTCCGCCACCTGGCCGAAATAGGATTTGAACTCGAGCTGTTCAGGGCGCGCCTGGCGCCGGTAGAGCCGGTCCAGCGCGGAAAAGAGTTCCTCGAGGTTCAACTGGTACAACAGCGGCGAGCCGGCATCGGTGAGCACACGGCTGGAGGGGATCACGTGGTGCCCCTTGGCCTCTGCCAGCAGAGAGCAGTAATAACCGGGGCTGAGGTAGCTGTAGTCGCTGCACAGATTGATCACCCGGATTCGCTGGTTCGGGGGGGTGCGCAGGGCGAGATACTTGTCGAAGGAGATGACCAGATCGCTCGGATAATAGGGTTCCCAGTCTTCCAGTTTGTCGACCACGATCAACACGTTCGACATGATGCTTCGTTCTTCCTCCCGGGTATTGAATTGGGCGGCAGTATGATCCTTTTTATCGGCGATGCAACAACCGGCTGCCGATCTTTTGCGGGGGTCGGCAGAAGCTGTCACCGCCCCTGTTACGGTGCTTGTTCACACCGCAATGTGGCCTAGAATCCGGGCATCGCCTTGCAGGTATCCGCCATGTCACTGATCCGTCCCGCCCGCCCCTCCGATCTCGATGCGCTGTGCCTGCTGGAGCAACGCAGCTTCAGCGGCGAGCGGCTCAGCCGTGCGCGGTTCCGGCATTGGATAGAGGCGGACAACGGTCTGCTGCTGGTGGCGGTGGAACCCGGGCGCGGGGGCGAACTGCTGGGCTATGCGCTGAGTCTGTGGCGGCGCCAGGGGCGCAGCGCACGGCTGTATTCGATTGCCATTGCGCCCGAAGCGCGGGGACGGGGCCTGGGCAGGCAATTGCTGGAGGCCGCAGTGCGGCGGCTGCGGCGGCTTGGGCGGGAGCGGTATACGCTGGAGGTAGCGCGCAGGAACAAGGTGGCCATTGCGCTGTACGAAGGGATGGGATTCGGGGTTTTTGGGGAGTATCCGGGCTACTACGAGGATGGACAGGATGCGTTGCGGATGTGCAAGAGATTGAAGGGTTGACCCGCGCAACTGGAGCGGCTCCCCCCTTATTTGATAAGCTTCACCGTCTTTTTATCGCCCCCTCGCGCGGGCACGCACTCGAACCACGCCATGACCATCCAGATCACCGACGAATACCAACCCCAGCAGGTCGAACAGGCTGCCCAGGATTACTGGCGCAGCCACCAGAGCTTCAAGGTCAGCACACAGCCTGGCAAGCCGAAGTTCTATTGCCTATCCATGTTCCCCTACCCGAGCGGCAGGCTGCACATGGGGCACGTGCGCAACTATACGATCGGGGACGTGATCAGCCGCTTCCAGCGCATGCGCGGCGCCAACGTGCTGCAGCCGATGGGCTGGGATGCGTTCGGGCTGCCGGCGGAGAACGCGGCGCTGAAGAACCACGTGCCGCCGGCGCAGTGGACCTACGAGAACATTGCCTACATGCGCAGCCAGCTGCAGCAGTTGGGCTATGCCTACGATTGGGATCGCGAGATCGCCACCTGCCATCCGGATTACTACCGCTGGGAACAGTGGTTCTTCACCAAGCTGTTCGAGAAGGGCCTGGTGTACAAGAAGGAAGCCGAGGTGAACTGGGATCCGGTGGACCAGACGGTGCTTGCCAACGAGCAGGTGATCGACGGCCGCGGCTGGCGTTCCGGCGCGCTGGTGGAACGGCGCAAGATTCCGCAGTGGTTCATCCGCATCACCGCCTATGCCGAGGAGCTGCTTGCCGATCTCGACAAGCTGGACGGCTGGCCCGAGCGGGTGCGGGTGATGCAGCAGAACTGGATCGGCCGCAGCGAAGGGCTGGAATTCAGTTTTGCGGTACAGGACAGCAAGGAGCTGCTCACCGTCTATACCACCCGCCCCGACACGCTGATGGGCGTCACCTACTGCGCCATCGCGGCGCAACATCCGCTGGCGCTGGAAGCGGCAAAAGCCAATCCGGCACTGGCGGCGTTCATCAGGAAGCAGGACAACGTGAAGGTGGCCGAAGCGGAACTGGCCACGCTGGAAAAGGAAGGCATGGACAGCGGCCTGCGCGCCATCCATCCGATCACCGGCGCACAAGTGCCGATCTGGGTGGCGAACTTCGTGCTGATGTCCTACGGCAGCGGCGCGGTGATGTCGGTGCCGGCGCACGACCAGCGCGATTTCGAATTCGCGCGCAAGTACGACCTGCCGATCCGCCAGGTGATCGCCCCGCTCGACGGCAGCGTGTGCGACGTGAGCCACGCGGCCTACGTGGAAAAAGGCGTCCTGATCAATTCCGGCGAATATGACGGCCTGGATTTCGACGGCGCCTTCGATGCGCTGCTGACCGAGTTCGAGAACCGCCGCATCGGGTCGCGCCAGGTGAACTATCGCCTGCGCGACTGGGGCGTGAGCCGCCAGCGCTACTGGGGCGCGCCGATTCCGATCATCAACTGCCCGGCCTGCGGCGCGGTGGCGGTGCCGGAACAGGATTTGCCGGTACGCTTGCCGCTGGACGTGGAAGTGGACGGCAGCGGTTCGCCGATCAAGAAGATGGACAGCTTCATCAAGTGCGCCTGCCCCACCTGCGGCGGCCCCGCCGAACGCGAAACGGATACCTTCGACACCTTCATGGAATCGTCCTGGTACTACGCGCGCTTCGCCTGCGCGCGCTACACCGAGGCCATGCTGGACCGCAACGAAGTGGACTACTGGCTGGACGTGGACCAATACATCGGCGGCATCGAGCACGCCATCCTGCACCTGCTCTACGCGCGCTTCTTCCACAAGCTGCTGCGCGACGAAGGCCTGGTGAAGACCGACGAGCCATTCAAGCGCCTGCTCACCCAGGGCATGGTGCTCAAGGACGGCGCCAAGATGTCGAAGTCGCTCGGCAACACCGTGGATCCGGAAAGCCTGATCGCGCAGTACGGCGCCGACACCGTGCGCCTGTACATGATGTTCACCTCGCCCCCCGACCAGAGCCTGGAATGGTCCGACAGCGGCGTGGAAGGCGCCTACCGCTTCCTCAAGCGGCTGTGGAAACTGATCGGCGGCTTCCAGCCCGCGCCGGTAACGCTCGAGCCGAACGCGTTGAACGACGCGCAGCGCGAACTGCGCCGCAAGACCCACGCCACCATCCAGAAAGTGACGGACGACTACGACCGCCGCCAGGTGTTCAACACCGCCATCGCCGCGGTGATGGAACTGTACAACGAGCTCAGCCGTTTCCTTGCCGCGCACGAAGGCCAGGACAGCGGCCAGAACCAGGCCGTGGCGCAGGAAGCCATGGCCGCCATGGTGCTGCTGCTCGGCCCGATCACGCCGCACGCCTGCCACGTCTTGTGGGAACATCTTGGCCATGGCGATCCGCTGATCGATGCCGCCTGGCCCGGCCTGGACGAAAGCGCGCTGGTGCAGAACAAGGTCAAGGTGGCGGTGCAGGTCAACGGCAAGCTGCGCACGGTGCTGGAAATGTCGGTGGACAGCGACAAACCGGCCCTGGAAGCCGCCGCGCGCGCGGACGCCACCGTGCAGAAGTTTCTCGACGGCGTCACGGTGCGCAAGGTGATCGTGGTGCCGGGCAAGCTCGTCAACATCGTGGCCAACTGACATGCGAGGCGCCGTGCCGATGCCGTTTTCCTTTGCAATTCCCGCCCTTGGCACCTGGCTGCGCCTGGGCGCGCTGGCACTGATGCTGGTGGCCCTGGGCGGCTGCGGCTTTGCCCTGCGCGGCTCCGCCCAGCTGCCGCCCGAGCTACGGACGCTCTATCTGGAAGGCCTGGAGCAGGACAGCGACATGCTGCGCGAAGTGCGCCGTGCATTGACCAACAATCGGGTGGAACTGGCAGAGGAGCCCGATATGCTCTACCGCCTCGGCATCGGGCGCGAACAGCGCAGCGAGCGGGTGGTGAGCGTCAACGTCAATGCGCGCGCCGGCGAATACGAGTTGACCCTGGCGCTGCCCTGGCAGCTGCGCCAGGGCGATGTAACCGTGGCGGGTCCGGAAAACCTGACGCTGTCGCGCGTGTACCTGGCCGACCCGGAAAACGCCGTGGCCAAGGGCCAGGAAGCCGAACAGATACTGCGGGAAATGCGCCAGGACCTCAGCTACCAGCTGTTGCGCCGCCTGCAGGCGCTGCCGCTGTGAGCCCCTTCTTCCGGTAATCAACTGCCTCCCGGTAATCAACTGCATGAACGCCCTGCCGCCGCTGGCCATCTCCGTCGCGCTCCTGGTGTGCAGCAACGTATTCATGACCTTTGCCTGGTACGCCCATCTCAAAACGCTGAATCACAAACCCTGGCTGATCGCCGCGCTGGTCAGCTGGGGCATCGCCTTGTTCGAATACCTGCTGCAGGTGCCGGCCAACCGCATCGGCTACGCCACGCTCAGCATCGGACAATTGAAGATACTGCAGGAAGTGATCACGCTGACGGTGTTCGTACCGTTCGCGGCGTTGTACCTGAAAGAACCGCTCAAGCTCGACTATCTATGGGCAGGGCTGTGCCTGCTGGGTGCGGTCTATTTCATGTTCCGGGACCGCCTCGCCTGAAGACGGAAGCGGCCGGCAAAGTGCCGGCCGCCCACATCGATCAATTGAGGTATTCGTACAGCACGAACTTGCTGTCGTTCTTGCCACGGAACACCAAATCGCACTGGCCCCAGGAATCGGGGATGCGCCATTCG
>DATMFX010000002.1:0-28147 GCA_035555995.1 Hyphomicrobiales bacterium
GCATTGGGCGCTTTCAATATATCCCCGTCCAGCACCGGCCAGAATTTGAATCCTGTCCCTTCCGACGCCGTGTCAAAGACTCTTTTAGTGGAAAGCAGTCGCGCAGCCCGGATGTCCGCGACACCCAGGCTCTCAAGAAAGTCTCTACCCGTATTCTCTGCCACGTCGATCGAAAGCAATGGTCCGCCTTGCTGATCGGGACGCGTAGGCGAAGCGAAGACCCCTCCGCTCTGGGAAATCGCCCGCTGAAACAAACCGCGCGCGGCCGGTGAGCCTTCGAGCAAGCTTACCGCCATTCCGCCGGCCGAAAAGCCGAAAATTGTAACGTTCTCCGCATCACCACCGAAGTGCTGGATATTGCGTTTAACCCATTGCAGCGCTGCGATTTGATCCTCCAGGCCATAATTGCCAGAGCCCTTGCCACTCTCTTGGCGCAACTCCGGATGAGCGAGAAAACCGAAAACACCCAGCCGGTAGGCAATGCTGACAAGGACAACACCGTCCTCGGCGAAACGCGCACCATCGGAATTCGACGAGGAAGCGTCGCCACTATCAAAGCTGCCGCCATGGATCCACACCATGACCGGGCGCTTTTCGGCGGGCGAGGTAGCCGCAGTCCAGACATTCAGATAGAGGCAATCCTCGCTTGATCCGCCCGGGGCGCCCGAACCCTGGGCGCAAGGCAGTGCGACAGTGCTGGTCTGCTTGATGCCGGCCCACGGAATGACCGGCTGTGGCGCTTTCCAGCGCAGATCGCCAACGGGCGGTGCTGCGAACGGCACGCCCTTGAAGGCGGCGACGCCGTGGTCGGCGGTACCCTGCACGGTGCCGCCCGTAACCTCCGCTTGCTCAATCGCGGCTCGGGCTGACCCAACAAGGGCGATGCAGAGAGCCGTAAACCATACCATCGCCGCGAATACCCCCACGCGTCGCGAAAGGCAACGTTCGCTAACTGAAGCAGGATATAAAGGGTGTCTACAGTTCATGGGTAACTCGGGCACCTAACGCCTTTCTTCAGCGGCCAAGGCGTGCTGGCGTGGCTTTTGCGTCTTTTGCAAAAGACATGACAGTACGATTTAGTCCGACTGCAAGAATTGGTTAAGGTTTTCCTGCCTCATCTCTTAATCTGGCTTCAAGTGCCTATGGAAAAATTCCGCAGCTCTGTCATGCAACCAGACGTTATAGTTCCAGAATGGGGCATGCCCCACTTCCGGAAGCAGATGGATTTCGATTTCTGCTCCAGCCTCTCCATAAGCCTTGGCCATTGAGAGAGTCTGCTCATAAGGCACGGTAGTATCAGCCTGGCTTGCAATCAACAACAGTGGAGGGGAGTCTTTGCGCGCATGAGTGGTCGCTGATGCAAATTCCCATAGATCTGGGTTGCTTTCGTAAGATTCGCCCAGAAAGCGCTCCATGCTATCGGGAAAGCCTGATAAATCCAGCGGCGCTGATATACCAACAACTGCTGAAAGACTACTTGATGTATCGCTGGTTCTGGCCGCGTCTGCAATAACTGCGGTATCGCTTGTCACACCTGCATAGACCGATAAATACCCGCCCCATGAGCCCCCGATGGCGCCGATTGCGTCCGGATCAAGGTTGTAAGCTGCTGCATTAGTTCGAAGCCACCGAATCGCGGCCTTCGTATCATTCACATAAGCAGGAAATACAGCTTCACTTGCACCCCGGTATTCTATGCTCGCCGCCGCCAGACCTCTGCGTGCAAGTGCCGAGGCCAAGGGCCCTGAACTCTCCTTCTCCCCATGCTGCCAGCCGCCTTCTCGAATCACGATCACTACAGGGAGCTTCTCTTGCGACTGAGCTGGACGATATAGATCCAGCTTAAGAGTTGATTTCTCATACTGAGCAAAAGTCAGATCTCTTACGATCTCAATGTCAGCAGATGTGCCCTGAGGTGCAGACTGAGCAAGGGCTGCTATATGCAACAGTCCGAGAAGCAGAATGGCGGAGAACTTCCTCATAAGGATCTATCAAAGTCTCTAATCATTTTATGATGCGTGCTCATTGAACCTTAACAGTTCATCTAACAGGCCGTCGGCCTTCTAATATTTATTAGCAGGCGGCCTTCATAATTTTTCCTGGCGCAGAAACTACTATCTACGCCATTGTTTTTCCATAGCTTTGTAACGATCAGTTGCGCTGGCTAGGATAGAGAGCCGTCAGCTCGAAATGCGAGGGGAGCAATCAGGCTGTCACCTGATCGAATGCTGTTGTTTGGCATGCGGCATGCCGCACAGAAGGCGAAGGGAATTACAGCTGGGTGTACTTGTCGGCACGGCCCTTGGCTTTGTCCACGGGGTACTTGCGGGCGTTCTGCACCATTTTTTGCGCGGCGGCGTCGAGCGGGTCGATGCCCAGGCGGTCCGCCAGGCGGATCAGGTACAGGAGCACGTCGGCGATTTCCTCGGCGACGGCCTGGTGCTGTTCGGGGGAAAGGGCTTGCGATTGCGCTTCGCTGAGCCATTGGAACTGTTCGAGCAGTTCGCCGGCTTCCACGTTGAGCGCCATGGCCAGGTTCTTGGGGGAGTGGAACTGGTCCCAGTCGCGCTCGGCGGCAAAACGGCGCAGCGCTTCGCGTAGCGTATCGAGCGTTGTGTTCATGCCGGGTGCCTCGCGGTATAGGTCAGGCGCGGTGCCCGCACCAGTGTCCGGTGCGATGCGTTGCGCCTCCCACTCATGCCAGCTCCCCGCGCAGCGAATTCGGCAGTGCTTCGCTGATGCGAAGGTCCACCAGCTGCCCGACCAGGGCGGGGTCGCCATCGAAGTTCACCACGCGGTTGTTTTCGGTACGGCCGGCAAGCTGGCGCGGATCTTTTTTCGAATGGCCGGTGACCAGCACTTTTTCCACCGTGTTCACCATGGCTTCGCTGATGCGCAGGGCGTTGGCGGCGATGCGGCTTTGCAGCAGCATCAGGCGCTGTTTCTTCACCGCCTCGGGCGTGTCATCGCTCAGTTCGCTGGCGGGGGTGCCGGGGCGCGGGCTGTAGACGAAGCTGAAGCTGTGGTCGAAACCCACGTCTGCGATCAGGTTCATGGTGTCTTCGAAATCGCGCTCGGTTTCGCCGGGAAAGCCCACGATGAAATCGCTGGAAATGCTGATGGTGGGGCGGATGGCGCGCAGGCGGCGGATGATGCTCTTGTATTCCAGCGCGGTGTGGTTGCGCTTCATCAGCGTCAGGATGCGGTCGGAGCCGCTTTGCACCGGCAGGTGCAGGTGGTTGGCCAGCTTCGGCACCGTGGCGTAGGTATCGATCAGGTTCTGGTTGAATTCCAGCGGGTGCGAGGTGGTGAAGCGGATGCGCTCGATACCGTCGATGGTGGCCAGGTAGGTGACCAGCGTGGCCATGTCGGTGATGCCGCCCTCGAAATTGCGGCCGCGGTAGGCGTTCACGTTCTGGCCCAGCAGCGTGAGTTCGCGCACGCCCCGGCTGGCCAGGTGTACGGCTTCGGCCAGCACGTCGTCGAGCGGACGGCTCACTTCCTCGCCACGCGTGTAGGGCACCACGCAGAACGAGCAATACTTGCTGCAGCCTTCCTGGATGCTGAGGAAGGCGGTGGGGCCGTTCACGCTGGGATCGGGCAGGCGGTCGAACTTTTCCACTTCGGGAAAGCTGATGTCCACCACCGGGCCGCGCTTGTGCGGGGTGCCGGCGGCATCGATGAACGGCGTGGCGGAGGCGTCGAGCAGTTCCGGCAGGCGGTGCAGGGTCTGCGGGCCGAACACCACGTCCACGTAGGGCGCGCGTTTGCCGATTTCCACGCCTTCCTGGCTGGCCACGCAGCCGCCCACGGCGATCTTCAGGTCCGGCTTGTGGTTTTTCAGTTCCTTCCAGCGGCCCAGCTGGTGAAACACCTTCTCCTGGGCTTTTTCGCGAATCGAGCAGGTATTGAGCAGCAATACGTCGGCATCTTCGGCGTTGTCCACCACTTCCATACCGCGCTGCTCGCGCAGGAGGTCGAGCATGCGCGAGGAATCGTACTCATTCATCTGGCAACCGTGGGTGACGATGAAGACTTTGCGTGGCATGGTGTCGGACATGGGAAGTGCTGGGCCTGAAAGGGAGCGGATTATACATCAAGCGCCTGGCTGGGCGGGGCGCCGCTTGCAATCGCGGGGAGGGACCCCCATATCGTGGGCTCGTAGGGCCTGCAGGATTGAACATCATGGGTAAAGTCAGAGAAATCAAAGAGTTGTATAAAATCACCTTTCTCAACAAGGGACAGGTGTACGAGGTCTTCGCGCATGGCGTATATCAAAGCGACCTGTGGGGCTTCATCGAGATCGAAGACTTCGTATTCGGCGAGCGCAGCCAGATGGTGGTGGATCCGGGCGAGGAAAAACTCAAGAACGAGTTCAGCAACGTCAAGCGCAGCTTCATACCACTGCAGGCCATCGTGCGCATCGACGAAGTGGAAAAGGAAGGCGTGGCCACCATCAGCAAGGGGGACAACATTGCGCCGTTCCCCATTCACTTCACCCCGCGCGGCAACCAGGGGCAGTCCGAGTAATCTTCTGTACGCGGCCAGGCGCTTGAGTGCCTGGCCGCATGCCAATCCCCTTACACCGTCGGCGGCGCTCGGGCGTTCTGCTGCGGGGGTCAGGCCACATACACCGTTTTGACGTTGACGAATTCGCGGATGCCGAACAGGCCGAGTTCGCGGCCGTAACCGGACGCGCGGATGCCGCCGAAGGGCAGCCGCGGATCGGATTTCACCAGGGCATTGACGAAACAACTGCCGGCCTCGACCGAGATTTCCGCCAGTAGTTCGCCGCGCCCCGTATCCCGCGTGAAAATCGCGCTGCCAAGCCCGAAGGGGCTGGCATTGGCCAGACGCAGTGCCTCGTCTTCATCACCCGCCGCAATCAATGCCGCCACCGGCCCGAACAACTCTTCGTCCCACGCCGGCATGCCGGGTTTCAGATCGGTGAGCAGCGTGGCGGGATAGTACGCACCCGGCCCCTCCGGCAGCGTGCCGCCAAGCAACAGCCGCGCCCCCTGCACCACGCTTTGCTGCACCTGCTGGTGCAGCGTGTCGCGCAGATCGCGGCGCGCCAATGGACCGAAGTCGGTGTCCGCCGCCAGTGGATCGCCCATGCGGCGTTTGCGCAGCGCGGCCAGGAACAGTTCGGTGAATTCCTCCAGACGCGTTTCCACCACGATAAAGCGCTTGGCGGCAATGCAGCTTTGGCCCGCGTTGATCAGGCGGCTTTGGGCGCAGATTTCCGCGCTGGCAGCGAGGTCGGCGTCGTCCAGTATCACGTAGGGATCGCTGCCGCCCAATTCCAATACGCATTTCTTCAGCTGCGCGCCCGCCGCGGCGGCCACTGCCTTGCCGGCGCCGGTGCTGCCGGTGAGCGACACCGCGCGGATGGCGGGATGCGCAATGAGCGGTTCCAGATGCCGGCTGTTCACCAGCAGGGTGCGGAACGCGGCCTGTGGCAATCCGGCGTCGTGCAGCAGTTTCTCGATCGCCAGCGCGCAGCCGCTGACGTTGCTGGCGTGCTTGAGCAGCGCGGTATTGCCAGCCATCAGCGTGGGCGCGGCAAAGCGGAACACCTGCCAGAAGGGGAAGTTCCACGGCATGATGGCGAGTATCGTGCCAAGCGGGCGGGCCGCGGCCTTGCTGCGGGTGGCATCGCTGGCGATCTCCTGCGGGGCGAGCATCGTCTCCGCCTGCTCGGCATAGTAACGGCACACCCAGGCGCATTTTTCGATTTCCCCCCGGCCATCCTTGAGCGGCTTGCCCATTTCCTGCGCCATCAATAAAGCGAGTGGTTCGGCCTGGGCTTCGAGCATCACGGCGACACGGTCCAGCACGGCGGCGCGCTCGGCGAAGGGCGTGGTGCTCCAGGTGGCATTGGCGTCGTCGGCGGCGGTAATGATGGCATCGAGCTCCTGCTGCGACATTTCCGGGTATTCGGCGATCAGTTGGGATGTGGCGGGGTTATAGGATTGCAAAGACATGGACGACTCCTGGCGTGGCAGGCACGCGCTGTGGTTTCGTACATTGCAATATGCAAAGCGCGGGTGCAACCGGAAGGGCGCTGCGATTCCTCCTGGTTCGCATTTGGTATTTGCGGGCTATAGCGATGCGGACCACGAAAAGGTTCCCGCTCTGAGGTAACATGCGCCCCCATGACCACCTCGACCTCCCCGACCTGGCCCTCCGCCCACACCGGCACCCTGTTCAGCTATCCCAAATACTGGGCCGAATGCTATGGCACCGCCCCGTTCCTGCCGATGTCGCGCCGCGAAATGGATGCGCTCGGGTGGGACAGCTGCGACATCATCATCGTCACCGGCGACGCCTACGTGGATCACCCCAGCTTCGGCATGGCGGTGATCGGCCGTTTCCTGGAAGCACAGGGCTTTCGCGTGGGCATCATCGCGCAGCCGCGCTGGCAAACGCCGGAGGACTTCCGCGCGCTCGGCAAACCCAACCTGTTCTTCGGCATTACCGCCGGCAACATGGATTCCATGATCAACCGCTACACCGCCGACCTGCGCCAGCGCAGCGACGATGCCTACACGCCGAACGACGAAGGCGGCAAGCGGCCGGACCGCGCGGTGATCGTGTATTCGCAATTGTGCCGCCAGGCGTATGCCGACGTGCCGCAGGTTCTCGGCGGCATCGAGGCCTCGCTGCGCCGCATCGCGCAATACGATTACTGGAGCGACAAGGTGCGGCGTTCGGTGCTGCTCGATTCCGCCGCCGATCTGCTGCTGTTCGGCAACGCCGAGCGCGCCATCGCCGAAGTGGCGCACGCGCTGGCGCAGGGGCGCAGCATCCGGGAACTTGGCGACATACGCGGTACCGTGCAGATACGCGAACGCGTGCCGGAAGGGTGGACGGAAGTCGATTCCACCCGCATCGACTGGCCGGGCAGGCTCGACAAGGTTCCCAATCCCTACGAGTACGTGTACGGCCAGGACGCGGCCGCTCCCGCGCAGGCGGACATGAATGCGCCGGTCAAGATCATTCCGCTGCCGTTGCAGCACGAGCATGAACTCGACCTCGACCGCACCTACGTGCGCCTGCCCTCGTTCGAAAAAGTGAACGGTGATCCGGTGCTGTATGCACATGCGTCGCGAGTGCTGCACCAGGAAGCCAGCCCGCACAACGGCCGCGTGCTGGTGCAGCGGCATGGCACGCGCGAAGTGTGGATCAACCGGCCGCCGATACCGCTGGAAACCGCGGAAATCGACGCCGTGTTCGATTTGCCCTATCAGCGCCGTCCGCACCCAATCTATGGCGATGCGCGCATTCCCGCCTACGACATGATCAAGACCTCGGTGAACATCATGCGCGGCTGTTTCGGCGGCTGCACGTTCTGCTCCATCACCGAACACGAAGGGCGGGTGATCCAGAGCCGTTCGGAACAGTCCATCCTCCGGGAAGTGGAAAAGATTCGCGACCAGGTGCCGGGCTTCACCGGCGTGATCTCCGACCTGGGCGGTCCCACCGCGAATATGTACGGGCTGGTGTGCGAGCAGGCGCATACGGAAATCGGGCAGCGCTGCCGGCGCCTGTCCTGCGTGTTTCCGTCGATTTGCAAGCATTTGAAAACCGATCATTCGCAAACCACGCAGCTGTACCGCAAGGCGCGCAAGCTGCCGGGCATCAAGCGCATCCTGATCGCGTCCGGATTACGCTACGATCTGGCGCTGCGCGATCCGGAATACATCAAGGAACTGGTGAGCCATCACGTGGGCGGCTACCTCAAGATCGCGCCGGAACACAGCGAGGAAGCGCCCCTTGGGCAGATGATGAAGCCGTCCATTGCCCATTACGATGAATTCAAGCAGCTGTTCGAGAAGTATTCGGCGGAGGCGGGCAAGAAGCAGTATCTGATTCCGTACTTCATCGCGGCGCATCCGGGCTCGCGCGATGAGGACATGATGAATCTGGCGCTGTGGCTGAAGAAGAATGGGTTCAAGCCGGATCAGGTGCAGACGTTCTATCCGTCGCCGATGGCGCTGGCCACGGCGATGTACCATTCGGGACGCAATCCGTTGAAGAAGCTGCATTACAAGAGCGATAAGCTGGTGGTGCCGAAGAAGCTGGAGCAGCGGCGTTTGCAGAAGGCGTTTTTGCGGTATCACGATCCGGACAACTGGCCGTTGTTGCGGGAGGCGTTGCTGGCGATGGGGCGCGGCGATCTGATCGGCAATACGGATCGGCATCTTGTGCCGCCTGAGGCGAAGTCTTGGCAGAGTGCGCGGCGGGGGATGCAGGGTGGTGGGAAGCCGCAGCGCAATGTTTCGCGGCGGCCGCGGCGGTAGCTTTGTCTATCGGGGTGGTTTTATTGGTTCGTGTCCGCATCGATACCGTGGCGCCGCTGTCGTCCCTATTGACCAGCCAGGGTACGCTGCAAGCACGTCCGTGTGGCGCTCGGCTTCGGGCCATCCCTGGCCCTACGACGCCCCTGGCTGGTCAATAGGGACGACAGCGGCTTGGCGTCGGACTTCAGTGTTCCGCATAAGAACGCAAAACTGAACTAACTGAAGATGCCGTGCGTAACTTCGATGCTGGGCGACTGCAACAGCCTTGATGCGGGCCAATCCCAATTCACTCAATCACTCAACCCACCGTACCAACGTCTCCACCCACGCTGGATGGCTGTTGAGGCAAGGGATCAGTGTCAGGCTTTCACCACCAGCTTCGATAAAAGTGCGATTCCCTTGGATTTCGATTTCCTCCAACGTTTCCAAACAATCGGTCACGAACGAAGGGCAGAGTACCAGCAGTTTCTTCACGCCCCTGGTGGCAAGTTCGCGCAACGTGGTGTCGGTGGCGGGTTCGAGCCATTTGGCGCGTCCCAGCCGGGACTGGAACGAGACGGAATATTGATCCTGGCGTAATCCCAGTACGGTTACCAATTCTTCCACGGTGCGCAGCACCTGGTGGCGATAGCAGGTGGCGTGGGCGGGCGAGGGCACCTGGCAGCAGTCGGCGGATTTGAGGCAGTGTGAGCCGGTGGGGTCGGCCTGGGTAACGTGCTGTTCGGGAATGCCGTGGTTGCTGAACAACACGTGGTCGAAGGGTTGTTCCAGCCAGGGTTGCGCGCTTTGCGCCAGTGCGGCGATGTAGTCGGGTTCGGCGTAGAAGGGCGGCAGTACCGTGAGTTTTATCGGCAGGTCGTGCGCGACGATCACACGTTCGGCTTCCTTGACCGAGGTCAGCACCGTGCTTTCGGCGTAATGCGGGTAGAGGGGCACGTAGAGGATTTCCTGCACGTCGGGAAGCGCGGCGAGTTGGCACAGTTCGCTTTCGATGGAGGGGTTGCCGTAGCGCATGGCCAGGCCCACCGGCAGGGTGCTTTTTGCCTGCACGGCGTGCAGCAGATCCTGCGACAGCGCGATCAGTGGCGAGCCGCGTTCGCTCCAGATGCTTTGGTAGGCATGGGCCGAGCGCGCGGGGCGGGTGGGGAGCACCAGCAGGCTGACGATCAGGCGGCGCAGCAGCCAGGGGAGCTGGATCACGTAGGGATCCATCAGGAATTGATCGAGGTAGCGGCGCACCGCCGCGGTGTCGGGCTGGTCGGGCGAACCGAGGTTCACCAGGAGGACGGCTCGTTGGCTCATGATACTCTTTCGGTTGTCTGCTGCGGTTTGGCTGGGTGCTGTCGTTTGGCCGTGTGTTCCGCTGTCTGGCCATACGAGTCGCCATCCGGCGGCGCGGCCTGTGACCCGCGGCGCAGGCCTGGCAAGTGGCGCAGTGTAGCAAAGGCGCGGCAAAGCTTTCATGGAATCTGGCATGCAGAAAATCAAGGTGGGTATCAGCAGTTGCCTGATGGGCGCGGCGGTGCGCTATGACGGCGGCCACAAGCGCTCATCGCTGTGCCTGGATGAGCTTGGCGCCCATTTCGATTTCGTGCCCGATTGTCCTGAGCTTGGCGCCGGGCTGGGCGTGCCGCGTCCGCCGGTGCGGCTGGTGGGCGATCCGGCGGCGCCGCGCGCGCTGGGGGTGGTGGACGCCAGCCTGGATGTTACCGACGCGTTGCAGGGCTATGCGGCGCAACGGTTGCCGGCGCTTGGTGATTTGTGTGGTTACGTATTCGTCCGCAATTCGCCGAGTTGTGGCCTGCATCGCGTCAAGGTTCATGCGGATGCCGGACAGCCGCCGCGCGAGAGGGGGCGTGGGCTGTTTGCCGCGGCGTTCACTGCCGCTTATCCCGACGTGCCGGTGGAGGAGGAGGGACGGCTGCGCGATCCGGTGCTGCGCGACAGCTTCCTGACGCGCGTGCTGGTGCTGCACGGATGGCGGCAGTTGTGCGCAAGCGAGCTTACGCGAGAGCGCCTAGAAGATTTTCATGCGCGTTGCGCGTTGCTGTTGCAGGCACGCAATGGAAAAGAGGAGAACGATCCGCTGGCGCGCTTGCTGGAAAACGGGGCCGGTAGTGATCCACAGGCGCTTGGCCAGTGCTATTTCGACGCGCTGTTGCGACATCTGCAGCGCGGCGCCACGCGCAGCGGCCATATGGCGGTGCTGAGACATTGGCAGACGCAACTGGCGCCACGGTTGGAGCCTGCCGAGCGGGAGGACTTCGCGGAACGCATCGCCTGCTATGGCCGTGGCCGCGCGCCGCTTGCCTTGCCGCTGGCGGCGTTGCGGCGTTTTGCGGTGCGTCAGGCGGTGCCGGCACTGATGGATCAGCTTTACCTGCGGCTCGCAGCGCATGAATGCGTTTCGAACCGCATTACTGCCTGAAACTACAATGCATGAAATCGATGCTGGTGCCGGGCACCGCGCCCAGCTTGACCCGATGCCAGAGTATCTGCGTATCTCCGCTGACCAATAAGGTGTTGCGTTCGGAAGGCAGCGCCCAGTAGAAGGGACCGGCTTCGGACAGGGCCCGCATGTCCGCTTCCTTGCCGCCGTAGCGGATGACGTAGGTGCCGGAGCCGTCGGCGTCGATCTGTTGCGGTTCCAGGTGCAGCGTGATGCTTTCGTCGCTGCTCTGGCAATTGCCGTCGGCATCGCAGCTTTGGATGATGGCGCAGTCGAAGCGCCGCGGCGAGCCTTCGGCAAGCGCCGTGATCGGTAGCAACAGCGCCGCGCCGCCAAGCAGCAGTGTCTGCAGCACATGGCGGCAGGCGGCGGTGGTGGGTTTGGCGGCGAAAGGAGAAACGCGGGATTTCATGGCGGGATCCTCGTGCAGTGCGGCGGCAGGCGCGTGTTGCGTGCCACAGCATCGCGCGCAAGCGCGTGTGGTGCAAGCGCGGCGGTTCAGCGCAGGCCGAGCCGCTTGACCAGGCGGTGGAAGTTGCCCTTGTCGACGCCAAGCGAGGCGGCGGTGGCGGAAAGGTTGCCGTTGTAATGCTGCAGGCGCCGACTGATCAGTTCGCGCCGGAAATGTTCCACCGCTTCGTTCAGCGTAAGTTCCTGCTGCGGCAGGCCGGAGACAGCCTCGAAGGGATCGGCCGGCGCGCTCAGTTCCTCGACGCCCAGATGACGCGGCAACAGTTCGATGATGCGCTCGCGCGAATGCCCTTCGCTCAAGGCGCGCACCACCCCGCGTGAAACCGTATGTTCCAGTTCGCGCACGTTGCCGGGCCAGTCGTGCCGTTGCAGCCATTGCCGGGCATCCTGGCCCAGGCGTAAGCCCCGCAGGCCGAACTTGCGTTCGCAGCGCTGCAAAAAATATCCCGCCAGCTGATTGAGATCGCCGTTGCGTTCGCGCAGCGGCGGCACCGTCAGCGGATACACGCTCAGCCGGTGGTACAGGTCGGCACGAAAACGCTGCGCGCGCACTTCCTCCGCCAGGTCGCGGTTGGTGGCGGCGATCACGCGTACGTCCACGTGGTGCGGGCGGTCGCTGCCCACGCGCTGGATTTCGCCGCTTTGCAGGGCGCGCAGCAGTTTGGCCTGCAGCATCGGCGGCAATTCGCCGATTTCGTCGAGCAGCAGCGTGCCCTGGTGCGCCAGTTCGAACTTGCCGGCGCGATCCTTGGTGGCGCCGGAAAAGGCACCGGCCACGTGGCCGAACAGCTCGCTTTCGGCGATGCCCTCGGGCAGGGCGGCGCAATTGACCTGCACCAGCGGCTGCTGCACGCGCGAGGAATGCAGGTGAATGTAGCGCGCCACCAGTTCCTTGCCGGTGCCGGTTTCGCCTTGGATCAATACCGGCAGACCTGCGCGGCCCACCACTTCGGCTTCGTGGCGCAGGCGCTGCATCACCGGGCTGTCGCCCAGCAATTCCGATTCCGGCGTGGCGGTCAGCCAGGATTGCTGCACCAGCTGATGCCGCTCGAGATCGGATTCCAGCGCGTTGATCAATTCCGCCGCGCGGATGCTGGCCGCGGTGACGGACACGAACGTCTCCAGCAGCTTCATGTCCACTTCGTCGAAGCTTTCCGCCTTCAGCGCATCCAGCGTCACCACGCCCCAGGTGCGGCCGTCCACGTGCAGCGGCGCGCCCATGCAATCGTGCACGTGCAGATGATGGTCGGGCGTATCGACGAGGCCGTCGTAGGGATCGGGCAGCGGCGAATCGGACGGGAAGCGCACGATGCCGCGGCTGAGCAGGATTTCCTCCAGGCGCGGCTGTTCCTTCACCTTGAAGCGACGCCCGAGCGTGTCCGGGTTCAGGCCCTTCATGGCGCGGGGGATCAGGGTTTCGTTGTCGGCGTCGAGCTGCAGGATGGCGCTGGCGTCGCAGGGAAAGCTGGCCATCAGCGCTTCGAGCACGCGCTGGTAGCGCGCCTTGGAGGGCAGGTCGCGCGACAGGTCGGCGACGATGTGCGACAGGGTACTCAAGGTTTCGGTTTGTTGCGTGGAATGAATGGTTGTCATGGTAACAACTCAGCCCTGCGCGGGTCATCGGTCGAATGGCTCTATCCTACACACATTTATTGATGTGTATCAACGGATTGCTGATTGACGGCGTGTCTGCTTTGTTGTTCTGAGGATGTCCTCAGGACTATCGAAGAGAGACTGGTGGGTCTCCTGTCTCTTGTTCGCCCGCTGCCTTTATAAAATGTAGTCATCAATACAATAAAGTTGTTTTATTGACTCTATTTTGTCGTTGTCAATAAAACATCTTCCATAAAAAATCCATATTAATCAGTCTTATAGATGGTGGCATGCGGCTTGCTACGGTCGGGGTGCATCCCTGTTCAACCTCCATCGAGGAAGTACCCCATGAGAAAATCCCTGTTCAGTCTGAGCCTGCTGTGCGCCGCGATGGCGGTAGGGGCGCAACCGGCCCTTGCCGACACCGTGAACGTGGAGTTCACCGTCAAGGAAGTCGACATTCCCATCGACAACGCCGGCAACACGCGCCGCATGTGGACCTATGACGGCGCCATTCCCGGCCCGCTGGTACGGGTCAAGCAGGGCGACGTGGTCCACTTCACCCTGAAGAACGACAGCGGCAACGCCAACAGCCATTCCATCGACTTCCATGCCTCCCGCCTCGACGTGCTGGATGAGTTCTCGGAAATCAAACCCGGCGACACCAAGCAGTTCGAATTCAAGGCGGACTACCCCGGCGTGTTCATGTACCACTGCGGCGCCGAGGCGATGGCCGAGCACATCTCCAACGGCATGTACGGCATCGTCATCGTCGACCCCGCCGAGGGCTACAGCGACGCCTTCCCGAAACCCGACCGCGAATACGTGCTGGTGCAGGGCGACCTGTTCGAGGACGGTGCCTCGCCGGAAGAAATCACCATGGGGGAACGCTGGAGAGCCTCGCTGATCAACGGCAAGATTTTCCATTACGACCCCGTGCACGACCCCAACGCCAGCCTGGCGCTGGAAGCCAAGCCGGGCGAACGCGTGCGCTTTTACTTCGTGAATGCCGCGATCAACGAAGCCTCCGCCCTGCATCCGATCGCCGGCATCTGGGATCGCGTATGGGACAACGGCAATCCCAAGAACATCAGCTACGGCATGCAGACGGTGGAAATCGGGCCGGCCCACGGCGTGATTCTCGACATGCTGACGCCGGAAGGGCGCGACAGCAACAACGCCATCGTCGACCACCGCATGAAGCACGCGATGAACGGCGCCATCACGGTGTTGATGACGCACGACGGCGCCGACCCCGCCAAAGGGGCACCGGATCAAATGATCTTGCGCGAATGACCTCTACCCGCGCGCCGCGCGGCCAGACGCCGAAAGACGCCGGCCACGCGGTACGCGGGCAGGCCGGGCATCCGCCCATCGGTATCTGCTAGAAAGAGGAGTGAAACATGAGTACGCATTGTCTGAAGGTGCTGGCGCTGGGGGCGGCGATTGCCGCCGCCATGCCGGCCGGCGCCGCCGACGCTCAGTCGAGCTGCGGCGGTTGCCATGCATTGAGTGAACCGGATTTCGCCACGCTTGGCGTGGTCGAGCGTCTGCAGCGCCAGGCGCCGCCGCTGTGGTTTGCCGGCAACAAATACAAGGAGGGCTGGCTGGAGCAGTGGCTGCAGGCGCCCACCACGATCCTGCCCGCGGGCTACTTCCCCAACGCGGCGATTACCCACACGGACGAAGGCGACGTGGTGGATCCGGCCAAGCTGCATCAGCACGACGCGCTGTCCGCCGCCGATGCCAAGGCCGTCGCCGATGAACTGATGGCGCTCAAGCCGCACGACGACCTGATCGCCGCGATGAACTACGAGCCCGGCAACCTGGCGCTGCGCATGGGCACCATGGATTTTCGCAAGTTCAAGGGCTGCCAGGCCTGCCATCACGATGCCGAGGGCGACGGCGGTTTTTCCGGTCCGGAACTCTACACCGCCTGGCAGCGTCTGCAGCCGGCCTTCATCGCGTCCTTCATCACCGATCCGCGCGCGTGGGATACCAACACCATCATGCCGCAGATGGAGATGAACGAAGCCGCCGTCTACAAGCTGGTGGATTATCTGAGACTGATCGGGGGAGGTGAGCAATGAAAACCTTGGCAATGGGACCGATCGCGCTGCTGGCCTTGTGCGCCGCGGCGCCGACCCAGGCGGAAACCGGCGAAGAGCTGTACCACGTGTACTGCATCCAGTGCCACGGCACGGCGGGCGATGGCCGCGGTGTCAACGCCGCCGCGATGGACGTGCTGCCGCGCGCGCACATCGACCCGGTGGAAATGGGCGCGCGCCAGGATGCCGACCTCAACAAGGTGATTCACCAGGGCGGCAAGTCAATCAACAAGTCCGTATTGATGCCCTCATGGGGGCACAACCTGACGGACGAGCAGGTCGAGAAACTGGTGCAACATCTGCGCGTCCTTTGCAATTGTGGAGGCTAGTATGAATACCAACGCCGCGAAAAAATTACTGCGCCGGCTACCGCTTGCCGCCGTGCTGCTGGCAAGCGCCAACATCGCGCTGGCCGAGCTGCGTACCTTCGAGATGACCATCGAGGAAGTGGAGAAGGAAGTGGCGCCCGGCTTCACGGCCAAGGTGTGGGGCTACGACGGCCAGGTGCCGGCGCCGCTGATCCACGTCAACCAGTTCGATGAAGTGGAAGTGACGGTCCATAACTTCACCACGCTGAACCACACCATTCACTGGCACGGCATGTACCAGACCGACAGCTGGAAATCGGATGGCGTGCCCGACGTGACCCAGAAAGCCATCGAACCCGGCGAAAGCTACACCTATCGCTTCATCGCCGATCGCGCCGGCAGCCTCTGGTACCACTGCCACGTCAACGTCTCCGAGCACCTGGCGCTGCGCGGCATGTTCGGCCCCCTGATCGTCGATCCCAAGGAGCCGACCGAACTGGAGAAAGAGGTGACCAAGGACGCGATCCTGATGTTCTCCGGCTGGGACAGCTCGGTGGCGCAAACCTATGGCGAGGGCGGCAAGCCCGGTGAAGTGCTGGACTACTTTTCGATCAACGGCAAGTCGTTCCCCACCAACTCGCCGCTGCGGGTCAAGGAAGGCGACGTGCTGCGCCTGCGCCTGTTCGCCGCGACCATTCCGGTGGCTTTCCACCTGCATGGCCATGACATGCTGGTCACGCACAAGGATGGTCTGCCGCTGCCCGCGCCCTACGGCGCGGACGTGGTCAACATGGGCCCCGGCGAGCGTTACGACGTGATCGTGCACATGAACAACCCCGGCTTGTGGATGACGCACGATCATATCGAGCTGCATACCACCAACAAGGGGCAGGACATGGGCGGTTCGATGCTGGTGGTGGAATACGAGGGCATCGAGCCCGAGGATTTCTACCACAACCACAGCTCCACCGAGCCCTACGATCCGGACTTCTACATGAGCGAAAGTCTCAAGAAAGGACCGGGACTGTACGACATCGAGGTCCACCAGGGGACGCCGCTGGAATGAACGGCATGCCCCATGACCGCCATCCCGCCCTGGCACCCGCCACACAAGCGCGCCGCAGTGGGGAGCTGCGGCGCCGGGATCGTGTGCTGGTGGTGGATGACGACGCCCAGGCCGCGGTGCTGGAGCGGAGCGGTCTGGCGGTATGCAGCGTCGATGCCGCCGGCGCGTGGCGCGAGCTGGAGCCCGGACGCTGGGATGCCATGCTCATCGATCTTGGCGCCGCCAATGAGACGTGTTTTTCCCTGCTTGCCCATGCGCGCACCATCGATTCGGCGCTGCGCATCCTGACCTTCAGCGCCTATGCCAGCGTGGCCATGGCCGTGCGCGCGATCAAGCTGGGCGCCGACGACTGTCTGGCCAAGCCGACACCGAGCGCCACGCTGCTGCGCGCGCTCTTGCGCGGCGGCGATGCGGGCGACGCCATGCCGGCACCAGCGGAGCCGATGGTGCCGGAGCACCTGGAATGGACGCACATCCAACAGATCCTGGCGCAGCAGGACGGCAACGTATCGGCCACGGCCCGTGCCCTGCATATGCACCGGCGCACCCTGCAGCGCAAGCTGGCCAAATGCCCATTCACCCCGCAACGCTGCGCGGTGTGAGCCGGGCCTCGCCCGGTTCCGGACGGTTGCGGTGACGTAAATCTGCCATTGCCTGCATGGATTCTGCGACTTCGCGCAGGTCGCGCTACAATGCCCGCCCATACGGAGCGCAGGCATGCAACAGCGGATACACCCTTACGACGATCTCAGCCCGGAGCGGGTGCTCGACGCCGTCGACAGTACTGGCCGGATCAGCGATGGGCGCCTGCTGGCGCTGAACAGCTATGAAAACCGCGTTTACCAGGTAGGCATCGAGGACGCCGAGCCGGTGGTGGCCAAGTTCTACCGCCCCGGACGCTGGAGCCGTGAACAGCTGGAAGAGGAACACGCCTTTCTGTTCGAACTGGCGGAACAGGACCTGGGTGTGGTGGTGCCGCTTGGGGAGCCGGGGCGCAGCCTGCACTGGAGCGAGCCGTTCTGGTTTGCATTGTTCGCGCGGCGCGGCGGGCGCAGTCCCGAATTCGACTTCGATACACTGGAACGGCTTGGACACTCGCTCGGCAAGCTGCATGCGATCGGCGCACGGCAGCCGTTCGCGGTACGCGAATCGCTCACGCTGGAAGGATTTGGCGAAGCCAGCGTGGAATATCTGCTGCATCACGATTTCATTCCCGCCGACCTGCGCCTTGCCTACGAAACGCTGACGCGCGATCTGTTGCAGCGTTTGCGCGAATGCTGGAGCGCCTGCCGCGACTGCGCCACATTGCGCCTGCACGGTGATTTCCATGCGGGCAACATCCTGGTGCGCAGCGAGCGCATCCTGCTGGTGGATTTCGACGATTGCCGCAACGGCCCCGCGATGCAGGATCTGTGGATGCTGCTGGCGGGCGAGCGCGAACAGCAACAGGCGCAGCTGAGCGCGCTGATCGAAGGCTATGAATTGTTCCATCACTTCGACCCGCGCGAGCTGTTGCTGGTGGAAGCGCTGCGCACGTTGCGGCTGTTGCATTACAGCGCCTGGCTGGCGCGGCGCTGGGAGGATCCGGCGTTTCCCCGCAACTTCCCCTGGTTCAATACACCCCGCTATTGGGCGGAGCAGATACTGGCGCTGCGCGAGCAACTCGCCGCGCTCGACGAACCGCCATTGCGTCTGTATTGAGCCGCATCGCGCGCGCCCACGTCGGTGCGCAATCGAGAATCATGCGCATTTTCCCGTGTTTTTATCGTTTCCCACGCGCGTCGTGCACGCGCCACGGCTTGCAACTTGCCTCGCATGTTGTACCATGCACGCGCCGAAACGCCGCATGGCTCGCCATCGCGTTTCGTGTTTGAGGGGAAGTATCCACGCAGTACCAACATACGTAGTAACAAGCCACGTAGTAACAATTACAACGCAGTCTCTCGATCTTGCAGCAGGATGACGCAGCGAGCGCCGGGCAATCGCCTGGTGCGGGTTGTGCATTCGGCTGCAGTAAATACGCACAAGCATTGACGTCGGGCGGTCTCCGCGCGGCGCGGTTTGCCTGCGCGTGTAATTGCAATCATCGACAAATCAAGGGAAATCAAATGGCTTCGAAACCACTGCGTGCCACCCGCACGCTATTGTCCACCGCCCTGGCGGCGGCCATCGCCGGTACGACCGGCACCGCCGCCATGGCCCAGGACGCCGCTCAGCTCGAAGAACTCGTGATCACCGGCTCGCGTATCCGCATGACGGGTATGGAGACCCCCACCCCGGTCACCGCGATGGAAGCGATGGAGCTGACCACCATGGCCCCCGGCAACATGATCGACTCGCTGAGTCAGTTGCCGCAGTTCCTCAACAACTCCTCGCCGCAAACCAGCACCAACTTCGCCGGCACCGGCGGCGCCTCCAACCTGAACCTGCGCGGTATCGGTTCCCAACGCACCCTGGTCCTGCTCGACGGCCGCCGTGTAACGCCTTCCAGCCGCACCAGCACCGTTGACATCAACCTGTTCCCCGACGCCATGATCCGCCGCGTCGAAACCGTGACCGGCGGCGCTTCCGCCGCCTACGGCACCGACGCCGTGGCCGGCGTGGTGAACTTCATTCTCGACACCGACTTCACCGGCGTTGCCGCCAGCGCGCAGAGCGGCATCACCAGCCGCGGCGACGGCAAGAACTGGGAAGGTTCCTTCAGCTTCGGCACCGATCTCGGCGAACGCACGCACATGCTGTTCTCCGCGTCCGGCTATCAGTCCGACGGCATCGAAAGCTACGACGGCCGCGATTGGTACCAGGGCTGGGGCACCGTGACCAACCCCGATTGGCAGGCCGCCGTCAATGCCGGCGATTGCAGCCTCAACGTTTATTGCGCCGCCGGCCCGCAGCTGATCCGCGCGCCGCACGTGGTCTCCACCAAGTACACCTTCGGCGGCATGACCAACTCGCCGATCGCCGCATTGAACAACCTGATGTTCCTGTCCGACGGCAACGTGGCGCCGTTCCGCTTCAGCTCGCTCGGCACCCAGACCGGCACCTGGTCGCAGTCCATCGACCCCGCCTATGGCGGCGGCACCGGTGACAACGCGCATCCCGACCGCATCGGCCAGGGCGGCATGATCGCCGAGCTGGATCGCGAAAACGTCTTCCTGTACGTCGATCACGACCTGACCGACAACATCAACGTGTACGGCCAGGTGGTGTACGGCTCCAACGTCACCCACTCGCCGAACGGCACCGTGGTGCAGTTCGCCAGCTACCAGGGCCGGCTGTTCCAGGACAACGCCTTCCTGCCCGAAGGCCTGCGCCAGACGATGATCGACAACAACGCCGAGTCCGTCGGCTTCTCCACCATGCGCAGCAGCGCCGATCTGGCCCAGGGCCGCTTCAGCCACGGCAGCGAGATGACCTCGTTCACCGCCGGCTTCAAGTCCGAGATCACCGATGGCTGGTTCGAAGGCTTCAGCTTCGACGGCTACGTGCAGAGCGGCGTTACCGACGTGCGCATCCGCATGCAGGATTACGCCCGCGTCGACCGCATCTTCCTGGCCATGGATGCCGTGCGCGGCGCCAACGGCTCCATCGTGTGCCGCGCGGCGCTGTACAACCCGGAACAATACGGCAACTGCGTACCGCTGAACCTGCTCGGCGCCGGCCGCGCTTCCCAGGAAGCGATCAACTACGCGCTTGGCCGCGACGACGGCACCAACCTGAAGGTACAGGCCGCCGACCTGCAGCAGGACGTGGTGGATCTGTCCATGAGCGGCGAAGTGTTCGACGGCTGGGGCGCGGGCCCGATCTCCACCGCGTTCGGCGTGGCTTACCGCGAAGACTCCATCGCACAGAGAATCCGCGACTACAGCAACCCGACCAACGACCCCAACCACCATGCCGTGCCGTACAACGATCCGGCGCTCGGCATCCAGGGCATTCCGGCCATCTTCGCCGGTACTCCCTCGGGCGTGCAGTTCGCCAACGCGCAGAGCTTCGACGGCAAGATCATCGTCAAGGAAGCGTTCAACGAATGGCTGGTGCCGCTGATTTCCGATCTGCCGCTGGCGCAGCAGGTCAACGCCAGCCTGGCCGCACGCTGGGCAGACTACTCCGGCTCGGGCGAGGTATGGTCCTGGAAGTACGGTGTTGACTGGTCGGTAAACAACGACGTGCGCCTGCGCGGCACCGTGTCGCGCGACGTGCGCGCCGGCAGCCTGTCCGAGCGTTTCGACACGCAGAACAACGGTTCCTCCGCACCCGATCCGCTGCGTGGCGGCGAAACCAGCTCGTTCACCCAGATCATGGGCGGCAACCCCAACGTCAACCCCGAGAAGGCGCTGACCTGGACCGCCGGCATCGTGTACCAGCCTTCGTTCCTGGATGGTCTGTCGGTGTCCGCCGACTACTACTCCATCAACACCAAGGGCCTGATCGCGCAGCTGGGCACCACCAACATCATCAACGCCTGTGCCGCCGGCGACGTGTTGCAGTGTGCCAACATCACCCGCAGCGCGGACGATGGCGCCGGTTACGGCATCGGGCCGATCACCCGCGTGTACAACGGCTACCAGAACCTCGGGGAAGCCCAGGTGTCCGGTGCCGACCTCGAAGTGAGCTACCGTACCGACGTGAGCCTGTTCGGTGGTCTGGACGGCGATGGCGAGCGCATCAGCGCCCGCGCGTTCTACAGCTACCTGCAGGAAAACTGGATCGACAGCGACAACGATCCTGCCACCGACACCCGCGTGGAACAGGCCGGCGACATCAGCCTGGCGCTGCCGCGCAACCGGCTGACGCTGAACCTGTCCTACATGACGGGTCCGCTGACGCTGTTCGTGCAGGAGCGTTTCGTGGGTGAAGGCAACCACAGCAACCGTTTGAACGGCGCCGACGTAACGGAAGGCGTGCAGATCAACGACAACCTGGTGAAGGCTGCCTACTACACCGACGTCAACGCCACCTGGACGATCTCGCAGCTGGGCGGCGGCGAACTGGAACTGTTCGCCAACGTGACCAACGTGTTCGACCGCGAGCCGCCGATTCGCGGCACGTTCGCGGACTTCACCGGATCGGTGCAGACCGTTCCCGCGCTATACGACCTCCTGGGTCGCCGCTACACCGCCGGCGCACGCCTGCGCTTCTAAGCCTTCCCTGGCTTGACCTCCGGCAACGGGCGCATTCTTCGGAGTGCGCCCGTTGTTTTTTGTGGGTTTGTTCGTGTGGGGCTTTGTGGCCCGTATCCAATCTGTTGCAGTCGCTTGGCCGGATATGCCTTCGGGGGGACGCTACAAGCACATCCATGTGCGCTCAGTGATGGCCATCCCTGGCCATCAATGCCCCCCGAAGGCATATCCGGCCAAGCGACTGCGAGTCCCGAGCATTCAGTCACGCACAGCATCCTTAGGTTTGGCTTTCCGATTAGCGTTCTGGTGCGAAACACTGAAGTCTGAAGCAAGCCTCTGTCGTTCCTTTTGACCATCCAGGGGCATTGATGGCCAGGGATGGCCATCACTGAGCGCACATGGATGTGCTTGTAGCGTCCCCTGGATGGTCAAAAGGAACGGCAGAGGCGCCACGAATCCCGATGCGGACCACCGTCCCCAATCCCAATGCGTTTGCAGCCCACGATACGTCTTCAGGTATCATGACCCCGTTTTGGTTCAGGAACGCCCCCATGTCTGCTCCACGCCGCCCCGCCTTCGCGCTACTCCTTTCCCTGTGCCTCCTCACCCTCGGCGCCTGCCAGAGCGCCGTGCAGGACGTGCAGGACGACATCGTCAAAAGCCCGCGCGACGTACGCGAATACCGCTCGCTGGTGCTGGACAATGGCCTACGCGTGCTGCTGATCTCGGACCCTGCCACGGAAAAGGCCGCCGCCGCGGTGGACGTGGACGCCGGCTCCAATGCCGACCCCGCGACCTTTCCCGGCCTCGCCCACTTCCTCGAACACATGCTGTTCCTCGGCACCGACCAATACCCGGAAGCCGGGGAGTACCAGGAATTCATCAGCCGCCACGGCGGCTCGCACAACGCCTATACCGCCTACGAAAACACCAACTACTATTTCGACATCGAACGCAGCCAGCTCGAACCGGCGCTGGCGCGTTTTTCCCGCTTCTTCGTGGCGCCGCTCTTCACACCCGCCTACGTGGACCGCGAGCGCAACGCGGTGCATTCGGAATACCAGAGCGGACTGCAGGACGACGGCCGGCGCGGGTATTCGGTGCTCAAGGACATCCTGAATCCGGCGCACCCGCTGGCGCGCTTTTCCGTCGGCAGCCTCGACACGCTGCGTGACCACGACGGCCTCAGCCTGCGCCAGGCGTTGCTGGCGCATTACGACCGTTATTATTCCGCCAACCTGATGAGCGCCGCCATTCTCGGCGGGGAATCGCTCGACGAACTCGAAGTGCTGGCGCGGCGCTACTTCGCCGCGGTGCCGAACCGCGCACGTCAGGCGCCGCAGAGCAGCGCGCCGCTGTTTGCGCCCGGCACGCTGCCGGCGCAGCTCGACATCGTGCCGGTGCGCGATGCCCGTTCGCTGGGTTTTACGTTTCCGATACCGGACATGCGCCCCTATTACCACGTCAAGCCACTCAACTACCTGGGCAATCTGCTGGGCCACGAGGGCAAGGGAAGCCTGTTGGCGCTGCTGCGCGAACGCGGCTGGGCCAATGGGCTGAGTGCCGGCGGCGGCTTTGGTTATCGCGATGCCAGCACGTTCAGCGTGGACGTGGCACTGACCGCGGAAGGGGAGGCGCACGTCGATGACATCGCCGCGCTGCTGTTTCAGTTCATTACCCTGATACGCGAGCAGGGCATTCATGCGTGGCTGTACGACGAACAGCGCACCATGGCGGAGCTGTCGTTCGAGTACCAGGATCCGGCGGCGCCGATCGGCTACGTGAGCAACCTGGCGCGGCGGCTGCAGGAATTTCCGGCGCAGGAGCTGTTGACGGCGCCCTATACCTACGAGGATTTCGACCCGGCCCTGATCACCCGCGTGCTCGATGAACTGCGCCCCGACAATGTCCTGGTCACCTACAGCTCGCGGCAGGTGCAGGGGGATCGCATCGATCCCTGGTACGGCACCGCTTATGGCCTGCGCACGATCACGCCCGAGCGCCTGGCGGCCTGGCAGACGGAAGTGTCCGTCCCAGCGCTTGCGATCGCCGATCCCAACCCCTTCATTCCCGACGAACTTGCCATCAAGGCGCCGGAAGGTCCGGCGCAGCCAGCGGGTGTGCCAAGCGCCTCAAGCAAGCCACAGCTGCTGGTCGATGCCGACGGCGTGCGGCTGTGGTTCAAGCAGGACCAGGAATTCCGCGTGCCGCGCGCCAATTTCTACGTGTATGCGCTGTCGCCGCTGTTCAACCGCGATCTGCGCACGGCGCTGCTGGCGGGTTTCGTGGTGAGCCTGGTGAACGACCAGCTCAACGAATATTCCTATCCGGCCAATCTGGCCGGCGCCTATTTTGGACTGTCCAGTCGCGCACGCGGTTTTACCCTGAGCGTCAGCGGCTATGACGACAAGCAGCCGGAATTGCTGGAGGCGCTGCTGCGCACGCTCACCGAGGCGCAGTTCAGCGAAGAGCGTTTCGGGATCATCAAAACGGAAATGCTGCGCGGCTGGCGCAATGCCGAGCTGCAGACGCCGTATGCCCGCCTGTTCCAGCAGGCGCAGGGATTGCTGACGCAGCCATACTGGTCGGAACAGGAACGGATCGCCGCGGCGCAGGCCATCGCGTTCGACGACGTGCTGGCCTTCGTGCCGCGCCTGCTGGCGCAACTGCGCTTTGAAGTGCTGTACCACGGCAACGTGCGCGAGGCGGATGCCCAGGCGATGCTGGACATCCTGACGCGCTACCTGCCGCCGGATCCGTCCGTGCCGGTGCCGGGCTTCGGCTCGGTAGTGAAGCTGGAACCTCGCGCGCGCGTGGTGCGCGAAGCCGCGATCGCGCACGAGGACAGCGCCATCGTGATCTACCTGCAGGGCGTGGACGACAGCCTGCGCACCCGCGCGCTGGTGAGCCTCTTGGCTTCGATCGTGCGCACGCCGTTCTACGACAGCCTGCGCACCGAGCAGCAGCTCGGTTATATCGTCAATGCCGGCTCGATGCCGATTCTCAACGTCAACGGCCTGGTGCTGTACGTGGAATCGCCTTCCGCCGATCCCCTGCAGCTCGAGGCGCGCATCGAGGATTTTCTGCGTGAATACGCCACCACGCTGCAGGCAATGCCACAGGCGCAGTTCGAAGCCATCAAGGCGGGCGTGCTGACCAACCTGCGGCAGCCGCCGCGCCGGCTCGAAGCGCTGAGTGGGCGTTACTGGAACGACATCCTGCTGCAGCATTACGCCACCGATTCGTCGCTGGAAATGGCGGACGCCATCGAAGCGCTGACGCAAGGCGAGGTGGTGGATTATTACCTGGCGCAGGTGGCACAAGGCGGCGCGGGACGCTTGGTGGCGCGCACGGCGGGCACCGGCATGCGCGAAGGTTTTCTTGCCGCGCGCAGGGAAGGCAGTGAAGCGGTAGTGCTCGATGACGATTCCGCTGGGCAGAACGCGTTCAAGCAGGCAAGCGAGCAGTACGAGTTCGAAGGGTTCTGAGCGCGGCCGGATTCAGCTGCCGGTGGCCGGCGGCCGCATGGCAGGCGTTGTTGCCGCGGGCGCGCTGCGCAGTTCGAACCAGAACGTGGTGCCGGCCTGGGGCGTGCTCTGTACGCCCACCCGTCCGCCCATCTTCTCGATCAAAGCCTTGACGATGCTCAGGCCGATGCCGGTGCCCTCGATTTTCGAGTACTCGGCATCGAGGCGGTCGAATGGCGAGAACAGGCGCGAGAGGTGCTCCGGCTGCACGCCCATGCCGCTGTCGCGGATGCTGACGCGGATCCAGGCTTCGTCACGGAGGCTGCAATCGATGTCCACCGTGCCGCCGCTGCGGTTGTACTTGATGGCGTTGTTGAGCAGGTTGACCAGCACTTCCTTGAGCCGCACCGGATCGGCCTGCAGCCAGGGACGCTGCGCCTGGGTGTTGTCGTGCAGGCTCACCTGCCGTCCGAGCGCCAGATTGCGCACCAGCGCCAGCGACTCCTGCAGCACGTCGCCAAGCGCCACGGGGCGGATGTCGAGCCGCAGCCGTCCGGCTTCGATCGCGCCCAGGTCCAGCACTTCATCGATGAGCTGCAACAGGTGCGTGCCGGCGCCAAGTATCTCGCGGTTGTAGTCCCGCTGCCGTTCGTTCAGGAATTCCTGTTCCAGTAACTGGCTGAAGCCGAGTATCGCGTTCATCGGCGTGCGCAGTTCATGGCTGACGCGGCTGAGGAATTCGGACTTGAGCCGGTTGGCCTGTTCGGCTTCTTCCTTGGCCTCGATCAGATGCTTTTCCGCCTGCCGGCGCTCGTGGTTTTCCTCCTCCAGCAGACGGATGGTGTTTTCCAGTTCCGCGGTGCGCTGCTGCACCAGCAGTTCCAACCGCTGCTGGTAGGCGGAAAGCATCTGCATCGCGCGTTCGCGTTCGGTGACGTCATGCATGGTGCCGAGCACGCTCAGCGGCGCGCCGTTGGCGTCGCTGTTGACGCAGGCCTGCAGGTGCAGATAGCGCAGCACGCCCTGCGGCGTGACGATGCGGAAATGGGCTTCGAACGAGTCGGCCCGGTTGGCGATGGCGCGATTGCAGGCATCCGCCACGATCACGGTGTCCTCGGGATGCACGATGCGGCGAAAACTCTCCAGGCTGGGCGGCACGCTGTACGGCTCGTAGCCGAAAATACGGTAGATCTCCTCCGACCAGTAATCCCCCGAACCGTCCAGCAGCCATTCCCAACTGCCGAAGTGCCCCAGCGCCTGCGCCTGCTTCATCACGGTTGTGACGTGGCGCTGCCGGCGCAGGCCCAGCTCGCGCGTGGTGACGTCGCGGGTGATGCCGCGCCAGCCGCGCGGGGTGCCCTGGGCGTCGAACAATAGATAGCCGTTGCTTTCCAGCACCACCTCGAAGCCCTGCTTGTGCAAGTAGCGGCCGATCACCTGCGCCATCGGCTGACGCGTCTCTTCGCGCAGCAGTGCCGCGGCAAGCGCGGCATCGCGATGTTCCGCCAGCATGAGCTCGAACGGGGTTCTGCCGAGCATTTCCTCGGGCTGGTAGCCAAGCAGTTCATAACAGGCGGCGCTGGCGATGCGGTAGCGCCGCTGGGCGTCGAGTTCCCAGACGAAATCGCTGCCATGTTCCATCAGGGAACTGATCAGATTGTGGGTGTCGTGGCTGGGGTGCATGTCCATGTTTTCGTTGCCTGGCTTCCGTTGAGGCGCGGAGTGTAAGCCGTGGCGGGCCGGGGCCGTCAACCCGCGAGGCGGGGTAGGACGCGTTCCGGGTATGAATCGGCAGGCGTAAAAAGCATTGACAATTGGCTGCAGATAACGATAATGGTTCTCATTCTCAAATTTGGCCTCGTTCGACAGCACTTTCCCTGAACGAGTCACCAGTTCCCCTGGCCAAGGATGGCCGCTTGCTCACCCGCGTCATTGGCTACGATGGCGCGGGTGTTTTATTTGGGGGTATCGAATATTGGCTTGGTGCTCAGGTGCCGAGGCGGCTGCGAGCGGGCTGGTCCGTTTCTCCGGCCAGCTGGCGTTTGAGCGCGGTGTGCAGCGCATCGGCGCTGAGCCAGGCGCTTTCCACGTCGCCACGCAGGCCCCAGTCGCCGCAGGCGGCAAGCCGCAGTGCGGGGTCCAGATAGAATGGCTGGTCGGTGCCCTTGCGCAGCGCGGCGTAGCGCCAGCGGTGCAGGTAGCGGTAGGAGGGGCGTGGCAGGTTTTCCAGCGTGGGCAATTGGCGCAGCGCCGCTTCCAGGGCGTCCATGGTGTCGTGCATGTCGAGCGCGGCATGTTTGGCGGCCCAGTCGTGGTTGCTTTGCAGCAGAAAGGTTTCCGCCTGCTGGCGCCCGCGTTGCGCCTGTCCATGCACCGCCCAGCCAAGCGGCGAATCGAGGATTCTGGCGGCGCCCCAGGGCAGTTCCAGCGATTGGTCGAAGCCGAGCATCAGGCTGAAGCTTGGCGCGTAGGACACGGTGCGCAGCGCCGCGATGCCGCAAAAGGGGGCGGGCAGCAGCTGGATGGCGAGCGAGGCGGGCGTGCAGGCCACCACCCAATCGAACGGTTCCGAAAGGCGATCGCCGGCAAAACGCAATTGCCATTCGCCGCCGCTGCGCTCCAATGCCTTGACGTCCTGCTGCAGCACCACCGGAATCGACGCGGCAAGCGACTTGGCCAGGCTGGTCATGGTGGGCTGCGCCACGTAGTGCGGTTCGAACCAGCCGCGCCGGTAGGGTTTGCCGCCCGGCGAGAGCACCATCACCTTGGGTTGCCATTGCTGCACCAGGCCGGCGTCGAGATAAGGAGCCAGGAACTGCAGGAAGCCGGGATGGCGGGCGGTGAAGAACTGGGCGCCGTGGTCGAACTGCCAGGCTTCGACGCGGCGCGATCCCATGCGGCCGCCAAGGCCGCGGGATTTCTCGAATACGGTGACTTCACAGCCGCCGTGAACCAGCAGGCGGGCGAGACTGAGGCCGGTCATGCCGGCGCCGATGATCGCAATCCTTGTCATGGTGGTCCGCCCCCAGGGGGTGAATGTGGGGAACCGTTTGGCAGTTCCCAACCACTCAGACAACGCCGGGCCGAATCAGTGCCCGGCGCTTTGTGCAATATTCGTGAATGCGCGCGCGGATGGCGCCCGCATGCGTGAATCGGTGTTCAGGCGGCGGGATGCAGTTGCGGTCGACCGAGCTTGTCGAGCAGCAGCTGCCAGTCGCCCTGGTGCCGGCGCACCTGGCCGCGCAGCTGCTTGTAG
>DATMFX010000003.1:0-3759 GCA_035555995.1 Hyphomicrobiales bacterium
GCGATTGCTACGGAATACGGCAAGCGACGTCATGATGCCGACCCCAGGTGCAGCGCCACCGACAACAGCGCCAGGGCAATTCCCAACTTGGCGGCAGACAACACATGTCGTGGCCAGAAGCCCAGCAACAGCGTCATGCCAATGGCGGCCAGCACGATGAGACACAGCGTGGCGATCGCCGCCATGGCGGCGTCATGGTCCGCCACCGCCCACATGCACGACAGTGCCAGACCAAATGCCAAAGCGGCAGCCGCCGCCAGGCTCCAGTGCGGCGGCATCGGCTTGGCCTGCGGCCAGATCGCAAGCGCATGTCGCGGCCGGCGCAGCGCCAGCAGAACAATACCCACGAAGGCAAAGCCATAACCCGCCAGGAACAGCATGTCAGCCCGGCCGTGGGGCAAGCTTGCCCAGCACCAGCACGGTATCGCGCCGGCGGATCAGGTAAGCGGTGAACAGCGCCAGCCCCAGTCCCGCCGCAAACGTCACCAGATCGACGCCGGCAGTGGCCAGGTCGCCCTGGCGCAGGGTGGTGGGAAGATCGCTGCCGGGCAGCAGCCAGCCGCTCGCCGGCAGGGCCAGGCACAACAGCGACGTCGCCGTCAGCAGTTCGATCCACGCCCTCGCCACGGGCCGGAGCGTGGCATACAGCCCGCTCAGTAACCAGGTGTAGAAGAACACCGAAATTTCCCAATGCGGCCGGTCCGCCAGTGGCTGCGGCAACAGGCGCAGCCCCCACATATATACGATGCTGGCCAGCGGCAGTCCGGCCATGGCGATCACGTTCACATGTTCGGCAATCGTCAACAGGCGCCGCTCCGGCACCGATCTGGCCGTCGCCCGGCGTTTATGGACAAACAGCAATGTGCCCGTGGCGATCATCCCAGCACCCGCCAGGCCGCAGGAGAAATACAGCCAGCGCATCGGCGCGCCGCCGAACAGCACGTAGTGAATGCCCACCATCACCGATTGCGTGGCGAACAGGGGCGGGCGGCTCGTGACTTCGGTCAGCACCTCACCGGTCACACCACTGAGCACCACGCGATCCATTTGCTGGGCGATGCGGTCGTCGCGCCTGCCGCGAAACTCCGCCACGGCGGTCTCGCGTCCGCGATCCAGCAGCGTGATCGACGAAACGCCATCCTGCCCCAGCACCGCCTCGGCGCGCTGCATCAGGGCGGCGAAGGCAAGATTGTCACTGGGCGCGCCCGGCACGTCGGCAAGCCGCATGTCATTGCCGGCTCCCTGCCCCACGTCGGCGCGATAGGTGCGCCAGTCGCCCTGATACAGCGTATCGATGGCAGCCGGCATGTAGATCCAGTAATTGACGGCAAAACCCGTGCACACGATCACGAGATGGAACGGCAGCGCCAACACGCTCATGACATTGTGGACGTCGGTCCAGCTGCGCTGGCGGCTGCTTGCGGGCCGGAACACGAACAGGTCGCGCCACAATCGCCGATGAATGAAGACGCCGCTCACCAGGATGACCAGCATGGCAAAACCCAGCACGCCGATCAGCCAACGGCCGACGCGGCTGGTGCGGCCGTCGTCGATACTCAGGCGATGGTGGTAGCGGGCAAAGAGCCGCCCGCCTTCGGTGGCGAGCACGGCCTCTCCGTTATGCGGTGCCACGCGCCGCGTGCGGGTGGCGCCGTTATCGTCCTGCCAGGACACCTGCAACACGGGTTCGCGTTCGCTCGGCAGGGAAATGCGCCATTGCCGCGATTCCGGCGCTTCCTGCTCGAGCAGGGACAGCCCCCGCGCAAGCGCCGCCGCGCGATTCAGTTCGCCTCTGCCCTGCAGCTGCGGCGTGGCCCAGATATCGATCTCCGGCCGGAAAACACTGAGGGAGCCGCAAAAGAAAATGGAAAACAGCACACCCCCGAACAACAGGCCCGCCCAGCTGTGCAGGAAGGCCATCGATTGCGTGAATCCCTCTTTCATAGCGGCCACATCCCGATGACGTAAAGCGGAATGGCGCCGCCGATCAGCACCCCCCAGGTGCGCAGGATGGAACGGCAGCCGAACGCCCAGATCGCGATCGCCACCATGGCCGGCACGGCGGCGAACGCGGTAAGAATCACCACTTCGGAGCGCAGCAACGGCAGCACGCGGGAAGCGGCCGCCGCCGCGGCGTAGCAGAAAAGGTAGCCGCCTACGGTGGCCGCTCCTGTCCTTGCGAGTATCTCGAAGGTCACCGCTGGCTTGCCTCCTGCGGCAGACGCACGTGGTTCAGAAACGCATCGCCAGCCGCGCCGAAACCGTGAACGGCGCCTGCGGTGCCAGGACGGGGCCGCGCCGGTAGTGGTATTTGACGTCGCTGATGTTTTCCAGATACAGCGTGGCCTGCCAGCGCGCCGCGTCGTAGGACAGCGAGGCATCGTAGCGGGTATAGGCCGGCAGGGTGCCGGCATCGCCGCCTTCGCGTTCGCCTACATAGAAGGCGCCGGCGCCGATGCTCAGCCCATCGGCCAGCTGCGGCAGTTCATAGCGGGTCCACACGTTGAGGTTGTGCCGGCTGTCGCTTTTTATCTTGCTGCCCACCGGCTTCACGTTGTCCTTGGTCACTTCCGCGTCGAGATAGGTATAGGCGCTCTGCACGGTCCAGTGGTCGAGCAGACGCGTGGAGAATTCCAGCTCCAGCCCACGCGTGCGCACTTCGCCCGTCTGTATGGAGATGCCGGGTGTATCGCTGGCGGTGAGCACGTTGCGCTGCGTGATCTCGAACACGCTGAAGGTGCCCTCGAGGCGGTCGGTGCCCGCCTTCGCGCCCACTTCGAACTGTTTGCCGAGCAAGGGATCCGGCATGCCATCGTTCTCGAGCTGCACCCCTATCTGATTGGTATAGGAAGTGGCGTAGTTGGCGTAGAGGCTGAGGAAGTCGAGGGGGCGGTAGGACAGCCCCACGAACGGTGATACCTCGGAATTGTCGAGTTCACGATACAGGCCATTGTTCTCATCCAGGCGCGACACGTCGGAAAAATCCGCGCGCAGGCCGGCGCTGAACGTCAACTTCTCGCGCCAGGTCTGCTGCTGTTGCAGGGTCACCGCCACCCATTTCTGCTTTTCCAGCCGGAACACGTCGGCAACCGGCTGGAACGTGCGCCCGTAGACCGGCGTATCGAGGCTGTTCTGGGTCAACAGGCTGCCGGTCTGCGACATGGGACGCACCTGTTCCTTCTGCCACTCGATGCCCGCAAGGAACTCGCTGCGCAGGTCCGGCACGAACGTGTAGCGCCCGATGAGCTGCGCCTGCAGGACTTCCTCGTCGATGGTGTTGCGCTCCGTCACGGCGCCCTGGTTGAAGGTACGCGTGGCCGCGTTCACGCTGCCGCGGGGCGACCAGAACATATTGTCGTACGTGGTGCGGGATTTATTGGCGCCCAACCGCAGGCTGAGGGCGTCATTGATCTGGTGTTCGAGCCAGACGCGCGCCAGCGAAGTCTGAAAATCCGCGTCATCGGTCGGTTCGTTGAGAAAGCGGGTAACCGGTAAATCCAGCACCAGTGGGCTCGACGGCAGGCCCTGGTCGAACGTGCCGGTGGCCTCCTGATAGCGCAACACCGCATTCACGCGGGTGGCGTCGCCAAGGCGCCAGCTCAGGCTGGGGCTGAAGAACACCGATTCCTTGGTAGCGTAGTCGCGAAAGCTGTCGCTGTTCTCGTAGGCCACGACGCCACGCAGCGCAAGCCCGTTCCCCACGTCCGCGGCGTTGGCATCGATCACGCCGCGGCGCTGGCCGTACGAATCCACCTGGGT
>DATMFX010000004.1:0-6761 GCA_035555995.1 Hyphomicrobiales bacterium
CAGCTGCTGAAACCCGCCGCCAGCACGCGCTGTTCGTGGGTGCGCAGGCTTTCGGGCACCAGCACGTTCTCGATGGCGGCGCGCTTGCGGCTGATTTCCGTGCGGCTGTAGCCGTTCTGTTCCTTGAAGCGATGGTGCAGGTCAATGAACAGCGCGTTGAGCGCGGGATCCTCGAAATGAATCTTTTCCGACAGCACCAGCATGCCGCCGGGTCGCAGCCCTTGCGCGATGCGCGCCAACAGCGCCGCGCGCCGTTCCAGCGGCACGAACTGCAGGGTGAAGTTGAGCACCACCATGGAGGCGTTCTCGATCGGCAGGTCGAGCAGGTCGGCGCACAGCAGTTGCACCGGTACGCCGCCTGTGTCCTCGCGCAATACCGCCTCGCAGCGGCCGATCATGGCGGGGCTGTTGTCCACGGCGATGATTGAGCAGCCGGGCGCCTTGATGCCGTGGCGCATCGCCAGCGTGGCCGCGCCAAGCGAACAGCCGAGATCGTAGCAGCGCGAACTGGGCTGCGCGTAGCGTTCGGCCAGCGTGCCGATCATGCCCACGATGCTGGCATAGCCGGGCACGGAACGTTCGATCATGTCGGCGAACACCGCCGCCACTTTGGTATCGAATACGAAGGCGGCTACCGGGTCATCGCTTTGGTAGAGCGTGTCGCGCACGTCAAAGATCGGCCTGGGCATGGCCTTGCGCCACCAGCGCGGCACGGATGGCGGCGGCGGTTTCGACCAGTTCCTCGGTGGCGGCCGGCTTGGCGAAGCGGAATTCCATGTTGCTCATGGTATCGATCGGGATCAGGTGGATGTGGGTATGCGGTACTTCCAGCCCCACCACCGACATGCCGACGCGCTTGCTGGACACCACCGCCTTGAGGCCCTTGGTGATCTGCTGGCACACCGTCATCAGGTGCGCGGCCGTGGCCGGGGGCACGTCGTCCCAATGGTCCACTTCCTGGTTCGGAATCACGATCAGATGACCGCGGCGGATGGGCTGGATGGTCATGATGGCGAAGCAGAGCTCGTCCTTCCACACGAAGTGGCCGGGCAGTTCGCCGGCGAGAATTTTGGTGAAGATGCTGGACATTACGGATGCACCCGTGGCCTGGAAACAGAGGTGGCAACTATAGCATGGGGCCGCTATCCTTCGGCCCCTCGCCGGAAACCGCCGGACACGCGGCGCCGCTTTCCCAGCGTTGCGTCAGGCATACGTGGAGACATGACCATGGCCGCAAGCCCCAACTGCCCGCAGTGCGATTCCCCCTACGCCTACCAGGACAACAGCCTGTGGATCTGCCCCGAATGCGCCCATGAATGGTCGGGGGACGCCAGCGCCGATGCCGGCACGGAAGCGCCACAGGTCAAGGACGCGCACGGCAACGTGCTGACCGATGGCGACAGCGTTACCGTCATCAAGGACCTGAAGGTCAAAGGATCCTCCGCCGTGGTAAAGGTGGGCACCAAGGTGAAGAACATCCGCCTGGTGGATGGCGACCACAACATCGATTGCAAAATCGACGGTATCGGCGCCATGAAGCTCAAGTCGGAATTCGTCAAGAAAGCCTAGGGAGGCGCTGAACAATCCCAGTGGCAGCGCACAGCGGCCTTGCGCGGTGCTCGCACGTTCGCCTGCCTATCTCCACGTAAAATGTGAACTCGGCGGCTTCGCCCGCCATTGCCCTGCGGCATCATCCCGCGCGCGTGCGTGCAATGCGCACGCATCCCACCCCTGCCAGGAGCCCAGGCAATGACCCTAGAAGAAATGATCCGCGCGGTGCAGAAAAAACTGAAAGTGCAGGTGGACGGCAAGGCCGGCCCCGAAACCTGGGGCGCCATCTACGCCCAGCTCGTCAAGCCCACCATCGACCGCAAGCCGCCCGCCGAAACCATTCCGCTGGTGGACGAGCGCAGTGAAAAGAACATCGCCACACTGTTGCCGGAAGTGCGTCCTCTGGCCCGCGCGCTGGTGCACAAGGCGGCCGCCGCCGGCATCCAGATCAAGGTGCTCAGCGGCCTGCGGACCTACGAGGAACAGGATGCGCTGTATGCGCAAGGCCGCACCGCCTCCGGCAACAAGGTGACCAATGCCAAGGGCGGCTATTCCAACCACAACTTCGGCATTGCCTTCGACGTCGGCGTCTTCGAAGGCACGCGCTACCTGGGCGATTCGCCCAAGTACAAGGCAGTGGGCGCGCTTGGCATGGAACTGGGGCTGGAATGGGGCGGCAACTGGAAAAGCATCGTCGACCAGCCGCACTTTCAACTGCGCCCGACCTGGGCCACGGAATTGACCGAACGCGACATGCTGGCCGCGCTGCGCACCCGGCTGGACTCGGGACGGGAAGTGTACGCCTGAGGTTGGCGCTGCCCGCGGCAACGGACTAAGGTGATTCGGCGCTTGGCGGCGGGCAATTCGCCTGCCCTTCATGCCCCATGATCGCGCAGATGCTTGCCGGCAGGGTTTCCACCAGATAGTCGATGAAGGCCCGCACCGCCGGCAGCAGGCCGCTGCGATGCGTGTACACCAGATGCACGATGCCGGGCGGCGGCAACCACTCCGGCACCACGCGCACCAGTTCCCCGCTGGCCAGTTGCGCACGGCAACGGAAATCCGGCAGTTGCACCACGCCCAAGCCTGCCACCGCCGCGGCCACCAGCACCGCCATGTCGTCGGTCACCAGGCGCGGTTCGTGCCGCAGCGTCAGCTTTTCGCCCTTGGCATGGCGCAGCGCGAACTCGTGGCGGCCGTTGCTGTAGGCCATGGATAAGGTCGGCAGCTTCAACAGGTCCAGCGGATGCTGCGGCGGGTCGTCGCCAAGCAGCGCCGGGCTGGCGAACAGCGAAGCGGGCGAAGGCGCCAATGGACGGGCGATGAATGAGGAATCCTCGATACGTTCACGCACCCGCAGCGCCACGTCCACCCGTTCCTCCACCAGGTCCACCGGCCGGTTCACGGCCAACAGATGCACCTTCACCTCCGGATAGCGCTGCATGAAGGCCGGCAGCAGCTCCAGCAGCGCCACCTGGCTCAGCGCCAGCGGACAACTGAAACGCAGCTCGCCGCACGGCACCGCCTGCACCTCCTTGGTCAGTTGCTCGGCCGCCTCCACCGCGCCGGCGATCACCTGGCAATGCCCCAGGAATTCGCGGCCGATGTCGGTGAGGGTGAGCTTGCGGGTGCCGCGATGCACCAGGCGCAGCCCCTGCGCCGTTTCCAGTTCCGCGAGGCGGCGGCTCAGGGTGGACTTGGGCATGCCGAGCTTGCGCGCGGCGGCGCTGATGCTGCCCGCTTCGATGATGCGGGCGAAGAGGACCATGTTGGTGATGTCCTGCATGACCAATGTTCCATATATGAGACTTTGAGTGCCATGATACGCGTCTAGTCTCAAATCCAGAACAAAATAGACTGGTCTCCGTCATCACTTCCCTTACGGAGAATTCCCATGCACATACTGCACATCGATTCCGGCCTGTTCCCCGGCCAGTCCATTTCCCGCCAGCTCAGCGAGCAGTTGGTTGCCCGCCTGGTGGAGCAGAATCCCGGCAGCCGGGTCAGCCGCCGCGACCTCATCGCCCAGGCGCCGGCGCACCTGGACGCCACCCTGCTCGGCGCCGCCGCCAAGCCGCCCGCCGAACGCAGCGCATTCGAGAAAGAACAGCTGGCGCTGAGCCAGAACCTGCTCGACGAACTGTTCGCCGCCGATACCGTGGTGATCGGCGCGCCGATGTACAACTTCGGCATTCCCAGCCAGTTGAAAGCCTGGGTGGACCGCATCGCGCAGGCCGGCGTCACCTTCCGCTATACCGCGGAAGGCCCCGAAGGACTACTGAAAGGCAAGAAGGCCTACATCCTGTCCAGCCGCGGCGGCATCTACAGCGAAGGCCCCGCCGCCGCCTTCGAACACCAGGAAAGCTATTTGCGCACGGTGCTCGGTTTCGTCGGCATCACCGACGTGCAGGTGATCCGCGCTGAAGGCGTGAACCTGGGCGAAGACGCCAAGGCCCAGGCGCTGGCACAGGCAAGCCGCGCCATCGCCACGGTCGACGACGTGCGGCAACAGGCCGCCGCCTGATAGCACGGGCGCTGGGCCGATCCATCATCGGCCCAGCGCCCGCTTTCCCTCCTGCCGCTTGCGCCTGGACCCGCCCGGCCCGACACTAGGCGCCATCAATCCCAGCCCCGCAGGAGATTCCCATGGCTGACACCACCCACTACACCGGCAGCTGCCACTGCGGCGCCGTCTCGTTCGAAGTCGACATGGCGCTGGACAGCGTGGTGAGCTGCAACTGCTCGCACTGTTCGCGCAAGGGCTTTCTGCTGGCGTTCGTGCCGGCGGACCAGTTCACGCTGCTGTCGGGCCAGGAAGCGCTGAGCGAATACCGCTTCCACCGCAAGGCCATCGCCCACAAGTTCTGCAAGCACTGCGGCGTGCAGGCCTTTGCCTATGGCGCCATGCCCGACGGCTCGCCCTGCCGCGCCATCAACGTGCGCTGCCTGGATGAGGTCGACATCGCCGCCCTGGCGGTGCAGCAGGTGGACGGCAAGCAGTTCTGACCCCCCATTCGATTCTGTGCGCCGGTGCACAATTTCAAGGCGCGCGCCGTGGTGCCCGGCGCCGGATTCACGTACCGTGACAGGTCTCCAACAGCCAGGGTTTGCAGTCATGGCCAAGGCCTCCTTCTATACCGCCGCGCAGTGCCGAGAACTGGATCGTCTGGCCGTCGAGGACTACGGCGTTCCCAACATCACCCTGATGCAGCGGGCCGCTGAAGCCGCTTTCAATGCGCTCCGGCAGCAATGGCCCGATGCCACCGCACTGGAAATCTTCTGCGGCATCGGCAACAACGGCGGCGACGGCTTCATCACCGGCATGCTGGCGCAGAAGGCCGGCCTGCGGCCGCACATCCACATCGTGGGCGACGCCAGCCGCATCGCCGGCGATGCGCTCAAGGCGCTGCAGCTGGCAAGCAGCAACCAGGTGCCGCTGGACGGCAGTGCCGTGCTGGCCAGCAGCGAACCCGGCACCGTCATCGTCGACGCGATGCTCGGTACCGGCCTGCATGGCGAAGTGCGCGCGCCCTACCGCGAGGCGATCGCCACCATCAATGCCAGCGGTTTGCCGGTGCTGGCGCTCGACGTGCCCTCGGGGCTGTGCAGCGATACCGGCGCGGTGCTCGGCAACGCCGTGCGCGCCGATCTCACCATCACCTTCGTGGGCCGCAAGCTGGGCCTGGCGCGCGGCCAGGGTCCGGCACATGCCGGCAAGGTGGTGTTCGCCTCGCTCGATCTGCCGCAATCGCTGTACAAGCGGGTACCCGGCACCACGCAGGCCTGATTGCCTTTCGAGCGTTCTGCTACACTCCGCATGCCCGCCACTTGGACCGAACGGTCATTCCAGGGAGATCGGCATGCAAGCAAACCGCACAGTTGCCCACGCCATCGCCTTGGCGGTATTCACGCTGCTGCACACGTACGCGACATCGGCCGCGGAAGATCCGCCCGCCGCCACGCCGGAATCCATCGAGGAAATCGAAATCGTCGGCCAGCGTACGCTGTCCACGCTGCGCCTGGAAATCAGGCGGGAGGAAGAACAGATGTTCGACCTTTTCAACGACCTCAACGACGTGCGCGAATTCGATGTCAGCTGCGGCGAGGTGATCGTAACCGGCAGCCTCATTCCCGCACGCGAATGCGTGCCGCGCTACATTCAAAGGGCGCGCTTTCTCAACGCGCAGGATTTTCTGCAATTCGGCATTCCGCAAAAAACCGAGCAGGAACTATGGTGGGAAAACCGCCGCAAGAACGAAGCGTTCAATGCCAAGATTCGCAGTCTTGCGGTCGAACATCCTTCTCTCGCCAACACCATGCTGAACCTCAACGCCAAGAAGCAGCACCTGCAGGCGCTGGAACGCGAGCAGAAAGACGGCAAGGTGGGGCGCTTCCTCTCACGCGTGTTCGGGGACGATCAGGACGAGTGACCCTGCCTACAACTCGTCGAGCGGCAGGCCCAGGCTGCTTGGCAACTGGCGCAGCACGAAGCTGGAATGCACGTCGGTGACGCCCGCGATGCGGGTAAGCTTGTTGAGCAGGAAATCCTGGTATTCCTCCATGTCCTTCACCAGCACCTTCGGCTGGTAGTCCGCCGACTGGCCGGTGATCAACAGGCATTCACGCACCTGAGGCAGTTCGCGCAGGGTGGCTTCGAACTGGTCGAAGCGGTCCGGCGTGTGCCTGTCCATGCTGATCTGCACCAGCGCCATCAGCTTGAGTCCAAGTGCGGAGGCGTTGAGTTCGGTGACATAGCCGCTGATCAGCCCCGCCTCCTCCAATTGACGCACGCGCCTGAGGCAGGGCGAGGGAGACAGCCCCACCTTGTCGGCCAGTTCCTGGTTGCTGATGCGTGCATCGCGCTGCAGTTCCTGCAGGATGTGCTTGTCGATGCGGTCGAGTTTCATGGGGTCCTCGCATGGGCGCCTGGCCACCGGCCTTGGGCCAGATTGCCCTTATATTCTCTTCAAAGCAATTATCCACTTTCAATACGGCACATATTGGCAATTTATTCCATAAAAGACAATATACGAACCATCTTCGCAATTTCATTCCCCGGCTTTTCCCTTACACTGCGCAGCACGAATCGCAATGACGCCGCCCACCAGGCGGCCACACAACGCAGGTAAAAGCACATGAGCCAGTACGACCACACCAAGTACCAACCGTTCCGCCCCGTGGGTTTAAAAGACCGCACCTGGCCGGACAAG
>DATMFX010000005.1:0-6444 GCA_035555995.1 Hyphomicrobiales bacterium
GACATCGTGGTGACCCAGGGCGGTTATTACGGCCTGCCGCTGCCGCTGGCGAAACAGCGCGCGGAAAAGTACCTGCGCCAGCTCGACCTGTGGGACAAACACAACCAGCCGGCGCGGATGCTGTCGGGTGGCATGAAACGGCGCTTGTTGATCGCGCGCTCCCTGGTGCATGAACCCAAGCTGCTGATCCTCGACGAGCCCACCGCCGGCGTCGACATCGAACTGCGCCGCTCCACCTGGGATTTCCTCAAGGAGATCAACCGCGCCGGTACCACCATCATTCTCACTACCCACTATCTGGAAGAGGCGGAACAGCTGTGCCGCCACATCGCCATGATCGACAAGGGAGAGATCGTGGTGAACACCAACATGAAGCAACTGCTGCAGACGCTGCGCCAGGAAATCTTTGTGCTCGATACGTTTGCGCCCATGCCGGTGGCGCCCGAGCTGCCGGGGTTCAGCGTGAACCTGGTGGACGACACCACGCTGGAAATCGGCGTGAACCGTGAGCAGAACCTCAACGACGTTTTCGCAGGGCTCAGCGCCAGCGGCATCAGCGTGAAGAGCATGCGCAACAAATCCAACCGGCTGGAGCAATTGTTCGTTTCGTTGCTGCAGCATAAACCCGCCTGACACCATGGCCGATACCGCCACACCCATGAACCATTCCTACAAACGCATCGCGCTGCAGACACTCGTCACCAAGGAAATTCGCCGGTTCGTGCGCATCTGGGTGCAAACCCTGGTGCCGCCGGTGATCACCATCGCGCTGTATTTCGTGATCTTCGGCAACCTGATCGGCAGCCGCATCGGCGAGATGGGCGGCTACAGCTACATGGAATTCATCGTGCCGGGCCTGATCATGATGGCGGTGGTCAACAATTCCTACGCCAACGTGGTGTCGTCGTTCTTCAGCCAGAAGTTCCAGCGCAGCATCGAGGAACTGCTGGTATCGCCCATTCCCAACTACATCATCCTGATCGGTTTCGTATGCGGCGGCGTGGCCCGGGGGCTGGCGGTGGGCGTGATCGCCTCGGTGATCTCGCTGTTCTTCAGCGGCCTGCACATGCACAACATCTTCCTGACGATCGTGGTGGTGGTGATGTCCTCGCTGGTGTTTTCGCTTGGCGGTTTCATCAATGCGGTATACGCGCGCAATTTCGACGATATTTCGATCATCCCCACGTTCGTGCTTACGCCGTTGATCTACCTGGGCGGCGTGTTCTATTCGGTGGAGCTGTTGCCCGGCGTGTGGAAAACCGTTTCGCACCTCAACCCGATCTTCTACATGATCAATGCGTTCCGCTACGGCATTCTCGGCATCAGCGACGTCGACGTGGGGCAGGCGCTTGGCATCCTGTGTCTGTTTGTTGCGGGCCTGTTTGCTTTTGCCATGTATCTGCTGCGTCGCGGCAAGGGGTTGCGTTACTGATGACCACTACGCCGCTGGGTCTGCAGGTTCCTTATCCGCAGCACTACGATCCCTCGTTGCTGGCGCCGGTGCCGCGTGCGGACAACCGCCGCCAACTTGGCTTCACCGCAGGGGTGCTGCCGTTCTGCGGCGCTGACGTGTGGAATGCCTATGAGCTGTCCTGGCTGGATCCGCAGGGCCTGCCGCAGGTGGCACGTGGGCGTCTCGTTTTCGGCTACGACAGCCCCAACCTGATCGAGTCGAAATCGCTCAAGCTGTATCTGAACTCGCTGAACCAGGAAACCTTCGCGTCGCCCGACGCCGTGCGCGCACGTATCGCCGAGGATCTGAGCGCGGCAGCGGGTGCGCCGGTGGAAGTGATGCTGCAAGCTTTCGGCGGCATGCAGGAACTGCTGGAAGCCCCCGGCGGCGAACGGCTGGACCTGCTTGGCGTGGCCTGCAGCGACTATCATCCGAATCCCGAGCTGTTGACGCTGGACGGGGCAGGGGAGACCTTTACCGCGCTGGTTGACGAAGTGCTGCATACGGATCTTTTCCGTTCCCGCTGCCCGATCACCGGCCAGCCCGACTGGGCCACGGTGACGGTGTGCTACCAGGGCGCGCGGATCGACCATGACGGTCTCTTGCGTTATCTCGTATCCTACCGGCTGCACGACGCCTTCCACGAACACTGCGTGGAACGCATCTTCTGCGACATCCTGCAGCGCTGCCAACCGCAGGCGCTGAGCGTGGAGGCCAATTTTCTGCGCCGCGGCGGCCTGGACATCAACCCGGTGCGCAGCACCAGCGAAATGACGCATTACGCCGCGCTGCCGCGCTACAACCGGCAGTGAGCCCCAAGCGAGCGAACGAACACAACGACAAGAGGAGATGACAAGATGGATGCCCTGACCGCCCTGCAAACCCGCACCTCGAGCCCACGCCTGGTGGATCCCGCCCCCGAAGGCGCGGCGCTGGAAGCCATCCTCAAGGCCGGCCTGCGCGCGCCCGACCACGCCATGCTGCGCCCCTGGCGCTTCCTGCTGATCAGCGGCGAGGCCCGGGAGAAGTTCGGCCAACTGTTGGTGGACGCGCTGCAGCCCGAGGGCGACGACAAGCGCCGCAAGATGCTCGAATCGCCCCTGCGCGCACCGCTCCTTATTGTGGGCGTGGCTACGGTCAAGGAAGACAAGGGCATTCCGCGCATCGAACAGGTGAACTCCGTGGCGGCGGCCCTGCAGAACATGAGCGTGGCCATCTATGCCCAGGGCTTCGGCGCCATCTGGCGCACCGGCCAGGCCGCGCACGACCCGCGGGTGAAACAGGCACTTGGCCTGCAGGAGCACGACGAAATCGTCGGTTACCTGTACGTGGGCACCCCCACCGTAACCGACCGCCCGGCACCGGAGCATGCCATCGAGGATTATGTGCAGGTATGGCAGGGCTGAGGCGCCTACAGCTTGAGTTTGGCGCCCACTTTCGCTAAAGTGCGCGCCTTTCGGGTTGGGCAATTCAGCGCAAGCGCCCCGATGAAAACCAGCCGCAAGGGTTGGGACAGAATTAGGTGAGGTGTCCGAGCGGTTGAAGGAGCACGCCTGGAAAGTGTGTATACGGCAACGTATCGAGGGTTCGAATCCCTCTCTCACCGCCAGATAAAAAAGCCCATGCATCAAAAATGCGTGGGCTTTTTTCTTTCTGGTCAAGAACCAGGGCGCTTGCCTATACTCCGGTGAGCAATATCCCCCATTTGTGAGAGAGGGGAAGATGGCATGCGTGAAACCGATGCCAGCGCTGAGCGACGAATAATAGGAAGCGACGAATAATAGGCGCTGCCTCTTCGCCTGCAAATCCAACGTCGCTGAAGTCAGTTCGGGGTCCGGCACGTGGCAGTTACACAGAATTATTTACAGGCTCACGAAGCCATCTCTACCCCTTTCCAATCTTCCGCTATGTTTCTTCAGGCCATGTTCGGAGCAGCGTCGCCCGGTGCATCCTCTTTTGGCTTGATGGTGACCAGCACTTCTATGAGATCGGCGCGAATGCCGCGGCTTAGGTCGTCAATATAAACGAGGTGGGTGAATAGTCCGCACGCTTCAAAGATGTAGCGGCAGATGTCGAAACCCCAATCCACGGTGACCAACGAACCTTGATCGTCGATTGGGTTGCCATGGTAGACGGGACTGTCCAGGTGCGAGATCGCGCCATTGGCATCCAGCCGTGCGCGGACTTTGGAAGGCTCATGCTTTTTCCACAGCGGCGCGGTAAAGATATGCGCTCCACCCGGCTTCAGGGTGCGGGCAATTTCCCGGAAGGCATTGCCGGGATTAAAGACATGTTCCATCACGTCCTGGGTGATATGAAGGTCGATGCTGGAATCGGCGAAGGTGAGTTTTTCCAGGTTTTCACAGCGGAAGCCGTTCTCCATCGTGCCGAGATCCTTGTCCGGAAAAAATTGCGACGCAATGTAATGCGCGCTTTCGTCCCTCAGGCGTTTGCTCGCACCGCGGTTGCTTGGCGACGACTCATGGATGGTGAGGTCGCGCCACTGCGGGTAATACGCGTCGATGACCGCCATCAGAGCGCGCTCGCGGGGAATGCTGCGGCAGTTCATGCAGAAATAAGAATCACGCAGGTAAGGCTCTGTCGCGCGGAATGTCACCTCATGCTTGCAAATTGGGCAATGCCCGGTGTTCTCCAATACGGGGGCCGCGTTCCTCTCGCTAAAAAAGGAGTTAAATTTAGTTTTGATATTCTGCAACACCGCCTGAATTTCCCTCACTGGCAAGGCCACTATCTACTGTGCGGCTTAACAATAGGTGTGTCACCGCAGAGACCAGGCGCCAACACTAACACCAGTACTCAGATACCCCAACGATCTTGATGACTCAGCGGCCTTCCTAGAACTGATATTTCACGGTCAGCAGCATCGACCAGCGCGATACCGGGCGGGAGGGATAACCGGATTTGAAGTCGTATACCGACAAGAGCTGCATGGTGCTGGGTGCGATGTTGTAGACGTAGGTGCCGTCGGCATTGACCCGGTTCAGCCCTGCCAGGTAGCGGGTATCGAAGCCGCCCACATTCTGGGTGATGCCCCAATCGTCGTTGAGCAGGTTCAGGAAGTTGTAGATATCCAGGCGCAGTATGCCTTTGTGGTCTGACAGGAAGCCTGGAATTTCCTGCTGCACGCTCAGGTCGAGCTGGTTCACCCAGGGCATCCTGTCGTCGTTGCGATCGGCGATCCGGCCGCGATGCGCGGACAGATATGCGCTGTCCTCGATGAAGGCGTGGAACGCGGCGATTTCTTCCGGGCTGGCCGCGGGGGCACCGTCGCCCGTGCCTATCACGTAGCTGACCTTGGGATCGTCGCGCAGCGGGACGTAGGCGGGGTCCTGGAAAATGCCATCGCCATTGGGATCACCGTTGATGATCCAGGTGTAGGGCAGGCCGTCATGACCGTTGTAATACGCGGTGACGCTGGTCCGATAATCCCTGAAGAAGGCGATATCCCTGCCCAATGCAAGCTTGAAGGAATTCTTGATTTCCCGGGAGGAGGTCTTGGCGATTTCCTCGTTCGGGTTCAGGCGCGAGACGTACTGGTAGCTGGAAAAGGCCTGGGAGGAACTGTCGGAACCCACTTCCGTGGCATGCGTATAGGTGTAGCTGACATTGCCGTACCAGCCGCCGGCGAGCGGCTTGTCCAGGCTCAGGGTCAGCGCCGTGGACGCGCCCTTGTCGGTATTGCTCAGCAAGGTGGAGTTGGTGGTGAAGTTGGGATCGGCGCCGTTGTTCTTGGCGCTGCCGCCCGGCGTGACCCAGTAGCTGTCGCGGCCATCGGCCAGTTTGCCGTTCGGCGTGCCGATGTTCAGCGCCTTGTAGTAGGCGCCATCCTTGTTGCGGATGTGCTGCAGTTCGGCGCTCGCCACCAGGCCCATCCAGGGCAGTTCCTGGTCGTAGCCCAAGCTGATCTTCCACACGGTGGGCAGTTTGAAGTCGGGGTCGATGGCGTCCATCTGGGCACGCACGCCGTCCACCGAGGCGCCAGCCGGGAAGGGCTGATGGTAGGGATCCACGCTGAAACCGTAGTTGCCGGCGGTGTCGTAGGTGCAGCCGCCGCCGATGTCCTCGATCTGGCTGGCGCAGAAGGCGGCTGCCGCCACGCCGTTGTTCTGGTAGGGGTTGGCCAGCCAGACGAAGGGCGGCACGCTCTGGAACAGGCCGATACCGCCGCGCAGTTGCGAGACGTTCTCCGTATCGAAGCTGTAGTTGAAGGCGAAGCGCGGCAGGATGACCTTGTTGCCGGCGCCCAGCTTGTAGTCATTGGGGAAGCCGAAGGTGCTCTCGAAGCCGGGCTTGCGCGGCGGCGCCTTGTCGGCGCCCGGAATGTTGGCACGCAAACCGTAGGTCAGCGACAGGTTGTCGTTGACCTGCCAGGTGTCCTGCACGAAGGGGCTGACCTGGGTATAGATCAGCGCCGCGGCGGTATCGGCTTCGGTGAAGCCGGAGACCGGACGGCGCACGTCGTAGCGCCAATAGGTGCCCGCTTCGAATTCATCGAGGTTGCGGAAGGTGTACACGCCGTGCAGATCGCGGCCGTAGAGGTTCAGCACGTCGTTCTTCATGTAGTCGAAACCGAACTTCACTTCATGCGCGGCGACGTACCAGGTGCCGAAGAGGGAGACGGACAGCTTCTCCGTGTTGATCTTGTTTTCATGGCGGTTGCGGTCTTCGCCGAAGCGCACGCCGGTGCCGGACGTGGGGTTGTTGGTGCCGGCCGAGAGGTTGATGGCCGGCAGATCGATGGCATTGCCGTTGATCTGGTCGAAGGTCTGCAGGCTTACCTTGGCTTCGGTGGTGAAGGCGTCCGACCAGTCGCTGAACAACTGCAGGGAATAATTCTCGGTCAGGTTGTCCTTGTCGTACCAACGGGTGCTCAGGATGACACCGGTGCTGGTACCGTCATAAGGCTGGGGCAGAAATTCCTTGGTCTGCTGGTAGGTGAAGGCGGCGCGATGCCTGTCATTGATGTTCCA
>DATMFX010000006.1:0-3678 GCA_035555995.1 Hyphomicrobiales bacterium
ATCCGCGCCGTGTTCCAGCAACAGGCGCATGACCGGCAGGTCGCCGCCCATCGCCGCGCGCAGGAACGCCGTGCCGCCGTCTTCCTCGAGCCAGGTGGCGCGAATGGCGTTGCGTACTTCGGTGTTGTCGCTGATCCTGGCGTTCACCATCGCGCCTTTCTGCAGCAACAGTTCGATCAGGTCGAACAGTTCCTGGTCCGTGGTATCGGGCGTGGGCATGGTGCCCACTTCGATCGTGCGGCCCTTCACCGCCAGGTAGAGCGGGTTCCAGCCCTGGTCGTTTGCCAGGCTCGGATCCGCGCCGCGTTCGAGCAGCAGCGTGGCCAGCGCGGTGTGCCCGTTCTGTACCGCCGTCAGCAGCGGAGTATGCCCGCCGCCCGACTGCTGGTTGACCAGGGCACCACCGTCCAGCAACGCCTGGGCGGTCTCCAGATGGCCTTCGCGGCTGGCCATGATCAAGGGCGTGAGGCCGCCGCTTGGAATGGCGTTACCGAAGCCGCCGCTCTCGGGCACGATCAGCTTGGAGCGCAGGTTGGGGTTGGCTTCGTGCTCGAGCAGCAGCTGCACCACGGCCGTGTGGCCCTGTTCCGCCGCCCAGTGCAGGGCGGTGGTGTCGCGATAGGCTTCCTTGGCATCGACTTCCACACCGGCATCCAGCAGGAGTTGGACACTGTCCAGGCTGCCCGAGCGCGCCGCGAACATCAGCACGGTTTCCTCGTTTTCCAGCACGGTTTCGGTGGCATCCGCGCCGGCTTCCAGCAGTTTTTCGATCATGGCGGCATTGCCGCTGAGCGCCGCGAGATACAGCGGCGTGGCGCCGAGCGGCGTCATCGCTTCCGCGTCGGCACCCGCTTCCAACAGTGCCTCCACCGCCTGCGGTTCGTTCCATTGCACTGCCCAGTGCAGCGCGGTGCTGCCGTCGGGCTGGGCTTCGTCGACGTCCGCGCCCTGTTCGATCAAGGTACGCAGTTGCTGCAGGTCATGCGCCATTGCGGCATCGGCCACGTCCGGCGCGCCAAGCGCGGCGCCGGCCGGCAGGAGCGCCAGCAACACCGCGATACGCAAGCTTTTCAGTTTCATGTCACTCTTCCTCATGTCACTCGTCTGCGCGTTGCGCGCATCAGCTCAAACTGGTCACGCCGGTGCTGTCGCCCATCACGTCCATGTCGATGTCGTACATGTGCAGGATCGACACCAGGAAGTTCGACGTGGGATTGCCCTCGTCCATCAGGTTCATCTGCCTGGGCTTGTGGCGGCCCATGGCGCCGCCGACGATCAGCTGGCCGACGTTGACGTGGCTGTGCTGGTTGCCGTTGCCCATGTTGGAGGTCCACAGCGCCAGGGTGTTGTCCAGCAGGCTGCCGTTGTCGCCGTCCGGCGTGTCGCGCATCTTCTGCAGGAAGTAGGCGAAGCTCTGCATGTGGTAGCGGTTGATCTTGGCCCAGTCTTCGCGGCGCTGTTTGTCCTCGCCGTGGTGCGAGGCCGAGTGGTTGGCGGTCATCACGCCCGATTCCGGATACTGCGTGCCGCTTTCGTCGCGGCAGTACAGCAGGGCAGATACGCGGGTAACGTCGGCCTGGAACGCCAGCACCTGCATGTCCCACATCAGCTTGATGCGCTCATCGATCGACTGCGGCGCGCCAAAGGGCATTTCCACGCTGGGGCCGCCACCGCTGCTGTTGGCGGCCAGTTGCACGCGGCGTTCTATTTCGCGCACGTTCTCGAAGTAGGCTTCCAGCGTCAGTTGGTCCATGGCGCTCAGGCCTTTCTTGAAATCGGAAATACGGCCCGTCATCGAATCGAGGATGCTGGCGTTGATCAGGCGGCGTGCCTGCCGCTCCTCGGGAGAGCCGCCCTCGCCGAACAGCCGTTCAAATACCACTACCGGATTGACCTCATGCGGCAGCGGGCGGTTGGGGCCGGCCCAGGAGATGGAGTTGGAATAGGCGCAGCTGTAGCCCCAGCCGCATACGCCGGTGTTGGCGCCGGGATCCTCGATGCCCAGTTGGATGGAGGGCAGCAGGTTTTCCTGGCCATAGCGCTGGGCGATGAGCTGATCGATGCTTGGGCCGCATTCGATATCCGGCCCGCCGGTACGTTTCGGCGGCGCGCCGGTCAACGCGGCCGCGGCACGGGCATGGTCACCCCCGCTGCTGCCGGGCGGCGGCATGGACGAGGTGGCATCCTGGCCGGCGACGATGGTGAGTTGATCCTGGAAAGGTTCCAGCGGCGCGTGGATGAACCCGAGGCCGACGTTGCGGCCTTCCGTGGGCGCCAGCTCCGGACGGCCATCATGCCAGTAGGTGGGGGCCCAGCCGTGCGAGGCGAACACGCCCACGAAGCGGGGCACGCCGCTGGCGGCGGTCTGGGCCAGCGCGGTGCTGGCCGGAATCATGGCGTCGAGCAGGGGCAGCGCCAGCGTTACACCGGCGCCACGCAGGACTTTCCGACGCGAAATGTGTTTTTTGGTGATGAACATGTCATTTCTCCTCTGGGTGTTACCGCTCTGCGGTGCTGAGGTTTTCGCTCACGATCTGGTTGTTCTGGAACGGTTGGCTTTCGACGATTCCCAACACCAGCGCCGAGAAGCGGTTGTCATGCTCCGCGGCCTTGCGGGCAATGTCGCGGACCACCGGCATGTCGTAATACTCCACGCCACGGCCCAGGGCGTAGGTGAGCAGCCGTTCGGTCAACATCTGCACGAAGCGCGGCGAGTAGTGCATCAGTGCCTCGCGCAGCTCCGAGGGGCCGTTGAAGGTTTGCCCATCGACCAGCCTGCCACTGAGATCCAGCGGTTTGCCGGCTTCCCGATCGCGTTCCTGGCCGATGGCGTTGAAGCTTTCCAGCGCGAAGCCGATCGGATCCATCATCTGATGGCAGGAGGCGCAGGCCGGGTTGGTGGCGTGCATGGTCATGCGTTCGCGCATGGTCTGCGGTCCGGCCACGGCGCCGTCCACTTCCTCCAGCGCCGGCACGTTCGGCGGCGGCTCCGGCGGCACCACGCCCAGGATGTTCAGCAGCACCCACTTGCCGCGGCGCACCGTGGAGGTGCGGTCGGCCACCGAGCTGACGGTCTGGATGCTGCCCTTGCCCAGCAGGCCGCGCCGGTCATCGAATTCCGGCGGCAATTCCACGCGGCGGAACTGGCTGCCATAGATGCCGGGAATGCCGTAGTGCTTGGCCAGGCGTTCATTGAGGAAGGTGTAGTTGGCATCGAGCATGCGCACCACGTTCTGGTCTTCACGCATGATGCTTTCGAAGAACATCTCGGTTTCCGTGCGCAGCGCCTCGCGCAGGTTATCGTCGAAATCCGGGAACAGCGTGGCCACCGGCGCGGCGGAGGCCAGGTTGCGCAACTGCAACCACTGCGCGGCGAAGTTCTGCACCAGCGCGTGCGAACGCGGATCGGCCAGCATGCGTTCCACCTGCTGCTCCAGTATGTCCGGCTGGCGCAGCTTGCCATCCGTGGCCAGCTGCATGAGCTCGTCGTCCGGCGCGCTGCTCCACAGGAAGAACGACAGCCGCGACGCCAGCTCCAGCTGGCTCACCGGGTAATAGTCGCCGGTGCCGGCCAGTTCCACGTTGACCTGCTCGGCGCGGTAGATGAAGGCGGGGTCGGACAGGATCACCTGCAGCGCACGCTGGATGCCTGATTCGAAATCGCCGTCCTTGCGCCCT
>DATMFX010000007.1:0-2540 GCA_035555995.1 Hyphomicrobiales bacterium
AAGAATAGCGGCGTGCCGTCGACGAAGTTGATGGTGCGGCCTACGGCGCGCAGGCTGCCGTCGCGTGCCTGGTAGCCGAATACGGTGATCTCGGAGCCGACGGGGATGGAGGTCTTGGTGACGCCCTGGCGGAACAGGGCGTTCGGGCTGCCGCCTTCGATCATCCAGTTTTCCGTTTGCCCCTGGTCGTTGGTTACGGCGAGGTGGATCCAGGAATGGGGATTGATCAGTTCCACCTTGGTGACGGTGCCCGTGAAATCCACGGTGCTGTTGACGTCGAATTCCGCCGCGAACGCGTGGTGCGCCTGCGCCGGTGTGTGCAGCAGCGCGGCAGCGAGTGCCGCCGCGAGGGTGGGGCTGGCTAAGCGTGTGCGCATCAGTTGTCTCCTTTGCCTTCGGTGGCGCGGGCGCCGCTCAGGTTGTTCGGCAGTCCGTAGTTGCCCTCGTGGCAGGCGTATTCGAATATCGGGCCTTCGGTGGCCATCATCAGGTATTCGCCGGACCAGTCGCTTTCCCACAGCGTGGGGTCGCTCACGGTGAAGGCGTATTGGAGGGTGTTGTCGTCCAGGCGCGTCAGGCGTTCGGTAACCACGGCATTGGGAGCCATGGGCGCGGGCGCGCCCTGCGGGTTGGCCCTGCCGGAGAAGCCGGTGGTCTGCACCACCAGGGTGTCGCCTTCCCAGTGGCCCCAGGAACTGCCTTGCCACTGCGGTATCGCGGTGCTGTCCGGCGTGATGCCGTCGAGCGGAATCACGCGCGCGTCGTGGATCATTTCCGACATGAGCACCAGGTGGTCCTGGGTCTGCATGATCTGCACGTTGCTGTTGTAGCCCACCGGCAACAGCGGCGGTCCTTCGTGTGGCCAGATGATGCAGCGTTCGGCAAGCGGACGATCCGGCGCGCTGTCAAAGCCGTGTTCGGCGCGCCAGGCTTGCAATTGCCGTCCGCGTTCCTGGGCCTGTTCACGCAGCGGCGGCAGGCGGCCGTCGGCGGGCGAGGTGACGATGGACGTGCGCAGGCTGCTCACGATTTCATTCTGGCCGCGGCTCAGCCCGTAATCGTCGAGCTGATAATGCACGTCGGCCTGCGTGCCCACTTCGGTTTCCTGCGTGGTCAGCGAGCGTTCCAGGCGTTCCTGTGCCTCCTCTTCGGTGTAGAAGGCTTTGTCGCCAAGCTCGTGCGGGCGCTCGAACGGCACCACCGTGGAACTGGTCCAGTAGCCCTGCAGTAGCGGCTGGCCCCAGGACGTGCGGGGAATGACATCGGAATCGGACTGTGCCTGGGTGCAGACCGACACAGAGAACAAACTCAAAAGCGCTGCCGCTGCGGTCCAGGCCGGGTGAGAGCGTAAGGCATTCATGGCTGGTCTCCTTGGTTGTTGGCATCCCCGCCCTGCGCCTGGCGGCGCAGGTGGCCGTACAGCATTTCCTCGGCGAACTCCACGCACTTGAATTCGAGCAGGCGCGCGTTGTCTTCCACGTGCTTGTATAGCGGCATGCTGATCGTCCACGGTTCGGAGAATATCGAGGGGTCGTCGAGGGTGGCCTGATAGGACAGGATATAGGGGTTGAGCAGGGTGTAGCGTTCGGTGACGCGCAACTGTTCCGAGGCAAAGTTGCCGCTGCGATCCAGCCAGTTGGCGTTCAGCCCGCTCACTTCGACCACCAGCGTGTCGCCTTCCCAATGGCCGTTGGACCAGCCCATCCAACTGTCCACCGGCGCTTCCTGGTGCTCGCTCATGTAAATGTTTCGGATCGCGCCGGCGAACTGGTACACCAGCATGAAGTCGCCATCGGTCTGCAGTATCTGGAAGGGGTAGGGTTGGTAGTTGCCGCGCGGCACGCCGGGCATGAAACATTTGGCTTCGGGATCCTCGGTGCGGCGGTTTTCCCGGTTCTGTTCGCGTTGCGCCAGGCTGCTGTCGAGGTAGGGAATGGTGCCGCCTTGCACCACGCTGAGGCCGGGCGGCACGGCGGCGATGGCGCCAAGCGTTTCCACTGCGCCCTGCGAGGGCGCGTGCGCTTCCAGGTTCCAGTTGGCCGTGCCGAGGCTTTGCCAGATGCCGTTGAGGTCCGGCTTGCCGTCTGCCAGGCGCGGCACTTCCAGGCTTTGCGCGCCGGCGAACGTGGCGCAGAGCGCGCAGGTGCCTAGAACGATCAGTCTGCGTGTCAACCCTTGCGGCATCCGGCATTTCCTCCCGTGGCGCATGCTGCGCGTCGTCTTGTTGTTATTGTTGTCCTACGTCGGTAACGATTTGCGGCAGCGCGAATACGTACAGCGCGTTGCCGGAATTGGGGTAGTGGATGTCGGGCGTCAGCTGCGACGGCACGATGCGCGGGCTGCCGCCGCCAAGACCGGTGGAAATGGCGACGTATTGGCGGCCGTTCACGCTGAAGGTAATGGGAAAGCCCTGCACCGACGTGCCGAGGCGGGTTTGCCACAACTCGGTGCCGGTCTCCACGTCCAGCGCGCGGAAGCGGCGGTCCATGTCGCCCACGAAGGCCACATCGCCGGCGGTGGTCAACACGCCGGTCATGAAG
>DATMFX010000008.1:0-5138 GCA_035555995.1 Hyphomicrobiales bacterium
GAAGTATCACGCTAGGAAGCAGACACCAGCAATTCAAAGAGCTGATGAGCTGACAAGCCAAAAGTATCGAGCCAACAAGAACCACGGGTGCCTATGCCGATGAATCCTGGCGCGCTTTCACTGTCCCGCCCACTCAAACGCAGCATCATGATGCTGGCCGACGCCGCGCTGATCTTCCTGTCGCTGTGGTTTTCGCTGGTGCTGGTCAATCCCGAATTCTTCACGCTGCACAGTCCCAATACCTACAGCCTGCTGTTCGTCATCAGCGCGGTGTGCAGCGTGGCGGTGTTCTATCGCGCCGGTCTGTATCGCACGCTGCTGCTGTACATGGGCATCCAGTCCGGCATCGTGATCTTCAAGGGCGTGACGCTGAGCACCCTGTTGATCGCCATGGTGGTGTACATGACCGGCGCGCTCACGTTCCCAGGCCCGGCCATCATCGTGTTCTGGATGATGGCGCTGTTGACGGTGGGGGGGCTGCGCTTCACCGCCAAGCTGGTGCTGCAGAACCTGATGCACAACTTTCGTCCGCGCGAACCGGTATTGATCTACGGCGCGGGCAGTTCGGGCATGCAGCTGGTAGCCTCGCTCAACAGCGGCGAACAGTACCTGCCGGTGGCTTTCGTCGACGACAGCGAAGCGCTGGTGGGGAACACGGTGCACGGCATCCGCGTGTACGGGCCCACCTCCATCCGCGAGCTGATCGATAACTATTCCGTGCGCCAGATACTGCTGGCCATTCCTTCCGCCACCCATGCCGAGCGCAAGCAGATTCTCAACCGGCTGGAGCACTATCCGGTACACGTGCGCACGGTGCCGGACCTGTTCGACATGGTGTCGGGCAAGGTGCGGGTGGACGAAATCCGCGACATCGACATCGAGGACCTGCTCGGCCGCGACATCGTGCCGCCCGATCCGCAGCTGCTGAGTGCCTGCATCCGCAACAGCAACGTGCTGATCACGGGGGCGGGCGGATCGATCGGTTCGGAACTCTGCCGCCAGATCATCAAGCTCAAGCCGGCCACCATGGTGCTGTACGACAATTCCGAGTACGGCCTGTACACCATCGAAAGCGAACTGCGCGAAATCCAGCGCGTGATCGAACACGGCCGCGACATGCGCGTGGTGGCCATGCTCGGCTCGGTACGCAACCAGGCGCAGGTGGAAAGCGCGCTGCGCCGCTTCAACATCCACACCGTCTACCACGCCGCCGCGTACAAGCAGGTGCCGATGGTGGAGAAGAACATCGTCGAGGGCGTGCAGAACAATGTGTTCGGCACCTACGTACTGGCCAAGGCGGCGGACAAGTTCAACGTGGAAAACTTCGTGTTCATTTCCACCGACAAGGCGGTGCGTCCGGCCAACATCATGGGCGCCACCAAGCGCTTCGCCGAACAGATACTGCAATCGCTTTCCGCCAGCGGCAGCCGCACCAAGTTTGCGATGGTGCGTTTCGGCAACGTGCTGGGTTCATCGGGTTCCGTGGTGCCCCTGTTCCGCAAGCAGATCGCCCGGGGCGGGCCGGTGACGGTGACGCATTCGGAAGTCACGCGCTATTTCATGACGGTGCAGGAAGCGGCGCAGCTGGTGATCCAGGCCGGGTCGATGGCATCCGGCGGCGACGTGTTCGTGCTGGACATGCACGAGCCGGTGCGCATCGTGGACCTGGCGCGCAAGATGATCCACCTGATGGGTTATATCGTGAAGGACGAGCGTTCGCCGAACGGCGACATTCCCATCGAATACACCGGCCTGCGTCCCGGCGAAAAGCTGTACGAGGAACTGTTGATCGGCGAGCAGGTGACGGGCACCGAACATCCCAAGATCATGCGTGCCGAAGAAGACTTCCTGCCCTGGGAAAAACTGCAGCAGTTGCTTGGGCGCCTGGAGCAATCCTGCGCCGTACTCGATCCGCTGCAGATCCGCGAAGTGCTCAGCGAAGCTATCGGCGGCTTCATTTCCAAGGAAACTGCCAGCGATCCCTTGCTGGACCTGCAGGCGGCCAAGGCTGCCGAGCTTGAAAAGGAAGACGACGACAAGGTGCGGCCTTTGTTCAAAACCGGCGCCTGAGCGAAGAAGGGGTATTGGTACTGCGAGAGGCTTGGCGGTACCGCCTGTTGATGGGCTGATGGGCGCCGCTTTAGATGGGTACTGTTTATTTAGACGGGTACTGCTTGTTTAGATGAGTACTGCTTGAGAGATATCGAGATTGGCTGCCCAACCTGGGCTCGAACCAGGAACCAAGTGATTAACAGTCACCTACTCTACCATTGAGCTATTGGGCAGTGTTTACTGCAAAAGCCACAATCTCGAAAGAGCGCGCATCTTAATGAGATTCCACAGACAGGTCAACAGCCCCGGGGCGCGCCTTTGACGCCGATTTCGCCATCGCCAGCGAGGTTGCTTCCGCTGGCGCCAATCGCGGCAAATTCGCGGATCGATTCCATGTTCTGCGCTCAGCTGTTCTACAATGGCCGATCCCGCTGAACAACCCTTTCATCGTCATGCCACAGCAGTTCAAACTCCACGCGCCGTACGCTCCCGCGGGTGACCAGCCCCAGGCCATTCAACAACTGATGGAAGGGCTCGATGCCGGCCTGGCCTGCCAGACGCTGCTTGGCGTCACCGGCTCCGGCAAGACCTTCACCATCGCCAACGTCATCGCGCAGGCGCAGCGTCCCTGCCTGGTGATGGCGCCGAACAAGACGCTGGCGGCGCAGTTCTACGGCGAGCTCAAGGAATTCTTTCCGGAAAACGCTGTGGAATATTTCGTGTCGTACTACGACTACTACCAGCCGGAAGCCTACGTGCCGTCCTCGGACTCCTATATCGAAAAAGACGCCACCATCAACGAACACATCGAACAGATGCGCCTGTCTGCCACCAAGTCGCTGCTGGAACGGCGCGACGTGGTGGTGGTGGCCACGGTGTCCTGCATCTACGGCCTTGGCGATCCCACCTCCTATCTGGACATGGTGCTCGAGCTCAAGGTGGGCGCCAAGCTGGACCAGCGCCAGGTGCTCAAGAAACTGGCGGAACTGCAATACACCCGCAACGACATGGACCTGCACCGCACCAGCTACCGGGTGCGCGGCGACGTGATCGACGTGTTCCCGGCGGAATCCGACGTCAATGCCATCCGCATCGAACTTTTTGATGACGAAATTGAATCGTTGTCCTACTTCGATCCGCTCACCGGCGCCGTGCTCGAACGGGTGGATCGCATGACGGTATTCCCGAAATCGCACTATGTGACCCCGCGCGAGCGCATGCTGCGGGCGGTGGACCAGATCAAGGTGGAACTGCAGGAACGGCTGCAGGAACTGCAGGCCAACAACCAACTGGTGGAAGCGCAGCGCCTGCAGCAGCGCACCCAGTTCGACCTGGAGATGATCCAGGAACTCGGCTATTGCACCGGCATCGAAAACTACTCGCGTTTCCTGTCCGGCCGCGACGCGGGCCAGCCGCCGCCCACCCTGTTCGACTACCTGCCGCTCGATGCCTTCGTGGTGGTGGACGAATCGCACGTGGCCATTCCGCAGATCGGCGCCATGTTCAAGGGCGACCGCTCGCGCAAGGAAACCCTGGTGCAGTACGGCTTCCGTCTGCCTTCGGCGTTGGACAACCGTCCCTTGCGCTTCGAGGAATGGGAAGCCATGGCGCCGCAGCTCATCTTCGTGTCCGCCACGCCCGGTAACTATGAAGAGCAGAAGCAGGGCCAGCTGGTGCGCCAGGTGGTGCGCCCCACCGGCCTGATCGATCCCGAGGTGGAAGTGCGCCCGGCGCTGCATCAGGTGGACGACCTGCTGTCGGAAGTGCGCAAGCGCGTGGAACGCGAGGAGCGGGTGCTGGTCACGGTGCTGACCAAGCGCATGGCCGAAGACCTCACCGACTACATGGCCGAAAACGGCGTGAAAGTGCGCTACCTGCATTCGGATATCGACACCGTGGAGCGCATGGAAATCCTGCGCGACCTGCGCCTGGGCATGTTCGACGTGCTGGTGGGCATCAACCTGCTGCGCGAGGGCCTGGACATTCCGGAGGTGTCGCTGGTGGCGATCATCGATGCCGACAAGGAGGGTTTCCTGCGCTCGGAACGTTCTCTGATCCAGACCATCGGCCGCGCCGCGCGCAACCTGCACGGCAAGGCGATCCTGTATGCCGATGTGGTGACGGGCTCGATGCAGCGCGCCATCGAGACCACGCTGGAGCGGCGCCGCATCCAGAGCGAATTCAACGCCGAGCACGGCATCGTGCCTAGAGGCGTGAAGAAATCCATCACCGACGTGCTCGACACCGGCAATTCCAGCGCGCCCGGCAGTCCCCGGGGCAGGGGGCAGAAAGCGGGAAGGGCAGGGAACAAAGGGCGCATGTCCCTGGAAGCCCCACGCGACCGCGCCGAACTGGAACGCGAAATCGCCGCCCTGCAGGAACAGATGCAGGCCCACGCCCGCAACCTCGAATTCGAGGAAGCCGCCATCCTGCGCGACCGCATCCACCAGTTGAACGAGAAATTATTGAGTATTTGAATCCACTCTTGTGCGTAACATCAGTGGTCAAGGGCTGGCGTTGGACGGGCGGGGCCATGCCTTCGGGGGCGTCGTAGGGCCAGGGATGGCCCGGAGCCGAGCGCCACAGGGATGTGCTTGCAGCGTCCCCCGAAGGCATGGCCCCGCCCGTCCGACGCACTGGATTTGATGCGGACCATCTCGCACCACATAAACCCTATAACCCCCAGGACTTTCTTGTAGTTTCCCCACGCCCTCACTATAATCGCCAGCCTTTCGCAGGGTCCTCCCGGGCCAGGCAGACAGGGCCAGTCAGTGTTGGATGCGTACGCAGGCGCGTAGCTCAGTTGGTTAGAGCGCTACCTTGACATGGTAGAGGTCACCAGTTCGAATCTGGTCGTGCCTACCATCCAACGCCAATCCGGAGAGTGGTTATCGACCCGGCAGAGTGGTAGAGAGTACGGCTGTCCTTCCCCTGTTCCCGCGCCGCTCCCGAAAAGTTTCGAGGAACCCATCCTGTGCATGTCCGGCTATCGGACTTTTCGAGCGAGTTATGGTCACGATAACGCTTCCTGACGGGAGCACCCGCAGTTTCGACGCACCGCCCACGGTGCACCAGGTTGCCGCCGA
>DATMFX010000009.1:0-3055 GCA_035555995.1 Hyphomicrobiales bacterium
TGCCAGGGCGCGGGCGCCTTCCATCGAGCTTTCCTCATCGGCGGTGGCCAGTATCACCAGCGGCTGGCGCAGCTTGTCGGCCTCCAGCTCCCGCACCGCTTCATGCACGATGGCGAAAAAACCCTTCATGTCGGTACTGCCAAGACCATAGAGCCGGTTGTCGCGCTCGCTCAGCGCAAGCGGATCGCTCGACCACAAGGCTTCGTCGAACGGCACGGTATCGGTGTGGCCCGCCAGCACCAGGCCGCCTTCGCCCCGGCCAAGCGTGGCGATCAGGTTGGCCTTGCGCGGATCGGCAAGCGGCATGATCTCGCAGGTGAAACCAAGCGCACCGAAGCGTTCGGCAAGCAGGTCGATCACCGCGCGGTTGCCCATGTCCAGGTGCGCATGCGCGGAGCTGACGGAGGGCAGGGCCACCAGGGATTTGAACAACTGCAGGAAATCGCGGGACATGGGCTTACCGTAGCGAACGCGGGGTTACAGTAAACCCAGGGCGGCGATGGGATGCAAGGCCCGCACGCGGCGGTATCGCGCCGCGCACGGATGTGTAGAATCGGGGCTTCGTTACTTTTGATGAGGGGATGTCCGGATGCACACACGCCTGTACAAGCGAATCGCCATCGCGGCCCTGCTTGCCGCCAGCGCCCTGGGCGCCAGTGCGCAGGACGTCACCGATCCCTTGCTGCTCGATGCCTTTGCCAAGCTCAAGGCGATGGGACCCAACCTGACGCCACAGGTGATCGATGAAACCGGCAAGCTGTTCGCCGAGATTCACCAGCACAGCGACAAGGGCGACCTGGCGCTGACGGCGGACGTGCACTACGGCCCGGACGCCAAGCAGGTGATGGATGTCTATACGCCGCGCGGCGCCAGCGGCAAGCGGCCCGTGGTGGTGTTCATCCACGGCGGCGGACTGACCGGCGGCGACAAGGTGAATCCGCTCTCAAGCCTGATGAACGCCAACGTGGCCACCTATTTCGGACGCCACGACATGGTGGGCATCAACGCCACCTATCGCCTGGTGCCGAACATCACCTATCCGCAGGGCGCGGAAGACATGCAGGCCATCGTGGGCTGGATTCGCGACAATGCCGACGCCTACGGCATCGATCCCGACAAGATTTTCTTCCTGTGTTCCTCGGCCGGTTGCACCCACGTATCCGCGCTGCTCTACAACCCCGACGTCATGTTCGAGGGCGATCCGGACATTGCCGGCGCCATCATGCTGTCGGGTGCCTACCAGGCCGGCAACGCCGATTATTTCGGCAGCGATGCGGCGCTGCAGGAACAGCGCTCCACCTACGCCCTGGCCGACGCCTACCAGGGGCCGCGGGTGCCGGTGTTCCTGATGAGCGCCGAACTCGACCCGCCCGCCATCGAGCAGGGCACGGCCCAACTGTATCTGCAGCTATGCGGGAAATACGCGAACTGCCCGCGCTTCGCCCAGGCGCGCGATCACAACCACATTTCCATCAACCAGCACATCAACACCAGCGACGACCGCTACACCCGCATGATGGTGGATTTCATCGAGGAGGTGAGCGGCGCCAAGTAGCGGCAGGGGTCAGGGGTCCAGCAGCGCGCCGGTGCGCGCGGCCATGATGAAGTCGTTGCGGTGCAGGCCTGGGATCACGTGCGTCCACCACTGCACCCGCACCGCGCCCCATTGCAGTTGCAGCATGGGGTGATGATCGGCCGCCTCGGCAAGCGCACCCACCTGATTGGCGAAGGCCAGTGCGCAGGCAAAGTCGGCAAAGGAATAACGACGTTCCAGAATCGGATGGCCGTCGTGTTCCGCAAGCGCCCAATCCGGAATCTGTTCGAGCAGCACCGCGCACTCATCGAGTGTGAGCGGCGGCGTGCCTTTGCGGCAGCGGTTCAGTGCTTCGGCGGCCAGGGCGCTCATCGCTGCTGCAACACGGCGCAGGTCAGGCGCGACACGCACACCAGCCTGTCTTCCGTGTCCGTGATATGGATTTCCCACACCATGGTGGTGGAACCGATGTGCAGGGGACGGGCCACGCCCGTGACCAGCGGCGGGCGTCCGGCGCGGATATGGTTGGCATTGATGTCCAGGCCCACTACGTAGTGGCTGTCATCGCAGCACAGGGTGGAAGCAAGGCTGCCAAGCGTTTCGGCAAGCACCACCGAGGCGCCGCCGTGAATGATGCCCATGTGCTGGCAGGTGCGTTCATCCACGGGCAGGGTGCCGGTGAGGTGTTCGTCGCCGATTTCCGTGATGACCATGCCGACGTGTTCACACATGGTGCCTTGCAGCAAGGCATTGGCCTGCGTGGGCGTGATGTGGCGTTTCCAGATGCTCATGGCTTTTCCTTACGGTCGATACCGCGACAAGGTGTGCAGCGGCAGTGTAGCAGGTTGCCGCCCAGCCGCCGCCGGCGGGCTCACAACTGGCCTTCGTAGATCAGCGCGCCGGTCTCATCGATGTGCGCGCGCACGCGATAGCATTCTGCCAGCAGTGCGGGTGTGAGCACCCGCGCGGGCACGTCGCAGGCCACCTGGCGACCCTGGTGAAGCAGCAGCAGGCGCGAGCAATAGCGCGCCGCCAGGTCCAGTTCGTGCATTGCCACCACCATGCCCTTGCCCTGGCGGCACTGCGCCTGCAGCGTTTGCAGCAGGTGATGCTGGTGCCAGAGATCCAGCGCCGCGGTGGGTTCGTCGGCCAACACCAGTGGCGTATCCGCCGCCAGCACCCGCGCCAGATGCACCTGCAGGCGTTCCCCGGTGGAAAGCGTGGGAAACGGCCGCGCCTGCAGCCCGTCGCAGCCGGTGGCCGCCATGGCCTGGGCGATGCGCTGGCGGGTTGCGGATTCCGTCAATTGCGGCTGCAACCCCAGCGCCACGATGCGTTCCGCGGCAAGCGGCCAGCAGGACTGGGGCTGCTGTTCCAGGTAGGCGAGCCGGCGTGCGCGTTCCTGTCCGCTGACGCTGGCAAGCGGCTGATCCTGCAGTGTGATGGTGCCGGAACTTACCGGCAGCAGTCCCGCCAGCGCCTTGAGCAAGGTGCTTTTGCCCGCGCCGTTGGCGCCGATCA
>DATMFX010000010.1:0-2404 GCA_035555995.1 Hyphomicrobiales bacterium
ACCGCCGCGAAAGCATTTCGCTGCTGTCCGGCTGGCAGGGCCGCGTCTATGCCGACAACGCCTTCCTGCGTCCGGAAGTCAGCCAGCTGATGCTGGACAACGGCGCCGAATACGTCGGCTACGGTTTCTTCCCGCAGAACATCGTGGATTCCCCGCTGGGCGAATCGGTGCAGGACACCAAGAACGAAATGGCGTCCTTCACCGGTGGTTTCAGCCATGACTTCACCAATGGTTTCCTGGAAGACTGGAGCGTTCAGGGCTACTACCAGTACGGCAAGAACGTGCAGGACTTCATCACGCTCAACGGCGTGCGCACGGACCGTCTGCAACTCGCCATGGACGCCGTAGCCGATCCGGTTACCGGCCAGCCGATCTGCCGCGTCAACCTGCCGCAGTTCACCGGCCCGATCTCCGAGGGCGGCAACGGCGGCCTGTTCGCCGATTGCGTACCGTTGAACACCTTCGGTGGCATCGGCAACATGAGCCGTGGCGCCGCCGACTACGTGATGGACCGCGACAACAAGGTGGCCCGTCAGTTCACGCATCAGGACATGGCCGAGCTGGTGCTCAGCGGTCCGCTGTCCGAAGGCTTCGGCGCCGGCCCGATCGATGCCGCCTTCGGTGTGTCCTACCGCAAGGAAGAGTTCCGCCAGTACACGCTGGATGAATCCGACGAGTACCCGGCACAGGTCGACGGCACCCTGCTGAGCGATCTTGGCCTACTGGACCCCGGCCTGCGCGGCCTGGTGGAACAAGCCGCCGGCGGTCCCGCCGGTGTGCGCTTCGTGCCCGCCGGCTATCGCGGCGACAGCAACTCCAGCGCGGTACTGTTCAGCTCGTTGCGTTCCATGGTGGGCAGCTATGACGTGAAGGAAGCCTTTGCCGAATTCAACGTTCCGCTGCTGGCCGGCCTGCCGTTCATGGACAGCCTGGAATCTTCGCTGGCCGCCCGTTGGGCCGACTACGAAGGTTCCGGCGACATCTGGGCCTGGAAAGTGGGCCTGAACTGGACCATCAACGACGAACTGCGTGTCCGTGCCACCAGCTCGCGCGACGTGCGCGCTGCAAGCTTGCGTGAACGCTTCGACCAGACCCGCGGCGGCGTCAACGTACGCAACCCCTGGGATAACGGCGCTCTCGTTTCGGCTGCCTCGCTCTCTGGCGGCAACCCCAACGTAACGCCGGAAGAAGCCGACACGCTGACGGCCGGTATCGTCTACCAGCCCAACTGGCTGGATGGCTTCTCGGCCTCGTTGGACTGGTACAGCATCGACATCAACGACGCTATCGCGCAGTTGACCGCGCAGCAGATCGTCGATAACTGCCGTGGCGGCGACCTTACCCTGTGCCAGTACGTGATCACCCCCAACGGCCCGATCACCAATCCGACCGGCAACGACTTCCGCCAGATCGATCGTGTGGATTCGCTGTTCATCAACCTGGCCAACCAGCGCATCGAAGGTCTCGACGTCGAACTGCGCTACCGCACCGACATCGACCTGCTCGGTGGTGGCGCGGAGCGGTTGTCCTGGCGCTTCCTGGCCAGCTACCTCGGCGAGAACTCCACCCAGAACCCGGGTGCGGTACGCGACGAGCGCGTCGGCCAGCTCGGCACCGGCTTCGCCCTGCCCGAGAACAAAGTGACCACCAGCCTCACCTACATGAACGGCCCCTACACGGCGTTCCTGCAGGCACGCTGGATCGACGGCGGCATCCTGGATCGTACCTACATGGAAAGCAACGTGGCCATCCCGGCCTCGCAGCGTCCGGCGGATTCGTTCCTGTCGCTGTGCAACAACGGCGCGACCATCTGTACGATCGACGACAACAGCATTCCGTCCATCGTGTACTGGGATGCCCGTTTCGGCGCCAACCTGGGCAGAGAAGAAAACCTGGAGATATTCCTGAATATCAACAACCTTCTCGACAAAGAGCCCCCGATCGCTCCCGGCACCATCGGTCGTACCGGTGTGGGCACGGGCGTGGGCGGTTTGTATGACATCCTCGGACGCAACTACACCCTGGGCTTCAATTACGAGTTCGCAGGGTTCTGATTCTGAGGGGATGACAGCGGCCCGGCTGGATGCGGGCCGGTGTTGCAATGCTCGAGGGCGGCTTAGGCCGCCCTCTTTTTTGGGCCGAAGGCTCTTTTTTTGGGCTGAGGGCTCTTTTTTTTTGGGGCTGAAGGCTCTTTTTTCAGGCCGCCTGGAACGCCTGCAGCGCGGTGACGATGCGCTCGCACACCGCGTCCTGCGTCAGGTCGTCTCCCGGTACCGTGATGTCCGCATGGCGGCGATAGAGTCGGGTGCGTTCGGCAAACAGATCCTCGAAGCTTTGCTCGGGCCGCTTGGCGATGCCGCGTGTTTCATAGTCCGTGATGCGCTTGCGCAAGGTGGACAGGCTG
>DATMFX010000011.1:0-4669 GCA_035555995.1 Hyphomicrobiales bacterium
CAAGGAGCCCGCATGACCACCGTCACCGCCTATGGCGTGCAGAACGCCACCGCCCCCGTCGCCAGACTCACCATCGAACGCCGCGCGCCGCAGCCGAACGATGTGCTGATCGACATCCTCTACTGCGGCATCTGCCATTCCGACATCCACCAGGCGCGCGACGAATGGGGCGGCGGTTCGCTGTATCCCATGGTGCCGGGCCACGAGGTCATCGGCCGCGTGGCGCAAACCGGCAGCGCCGTCACCGGTTTCAAGACCGGCGACCTGGTGGGCGTGGGCTGCTTCGTCGATTCCTGCCGCCAGTGCGCGTCCTGCCACGAAGGGCTGGAACAGTATTGCGAAAGCGGCATGACGCCCACGTACAACGGCCAGGATGCGCGCCACGGCGGCCTGACTTATGGCGGCTATTCGCAGCGCATCACCGTGGACGCCGATTATGTGTTGCGCGTGCCCGACACCCTCGACCCAGCCGCCGCCGCACCGCTACTGTGCGCCGGCATCACGCTGTATTCGCCGCTGCGGCACTGGCAGGTGCAGCCCAATCAGAAGGTGGGCATCGTGGGGCTTGGCGGTTTGGGACACATGGGCGTGAAGCTGGCGGCGGCCATGGGCGCGCACGTGGTGATGATCACCACCTCCGCCCATAAGGCGCAGGACGCCAAAAAGCTTGGCGCCGCCGAGGTGCTGATATCCAAGGACAGCGTGGCCATGGCGCAGGCGGCCGGCAGTTTCGACCTGATCATCGACACCGTGCCGGTGGCGCACGACCTGAATCCCTACATTGCGCTGCTCAAGCGCGATAAAACCCTGGTAATCGTAGGGCCTCTCGATCCGGTGGGCGTCCACGGCGCCAACCTGATCCTGCGGCGGCGCCAGGTGGCCGGCTCGGTGATCGGCGGCATTCGGGAAACGCAGGAAATGCTGGATTTCTGCGGCAAGCACGGCATCGTCAGCGAAGTGGAGGTGGTGCCGGCCGGCTATATCAACGAGGCCTACGAGCGCATGCTCAAAAGCGACGTGAAGTACCGTTTCGTGATCGACATCGCATCGATGCAGTCCTGAACGCCACCCCGCGTGGGATTTCACAATCACAACAAAAAAGGGACACCAAGTTGACCAAAATCTGGTGTCCCTCCCCTCGTGCCCCGCTATAATGCGCGCCTTTCAATTCCAGCCCTTTTAGCAGTAGGAGCCTTGCTTCATGCGCATCGAAGCCATCGCCATCGGCACCAATCCACCAGAAGACGTCAACGTGCTCATCGAAGTACCGATCGGCGGCCATCCGATCAAGTACGAAATGGACAAGCAGTCCGGCACGCTGGTGGTGGATCGTTTTCTCTATACGCCGATGTCCTACCCCGGCAACTACGGCTTCGTGCCGCATACGCTGTCCGACGACGGCGATCCGATCGACGTGCTGATCTGCAACACCCGCCCGCTGGTGCCCGGCTGCGTGATCAACGTGCGCCCGATCGGCGTGCTGATCATGGAAGACAATGCCGGCCAGGATGAGAAGATCATTGCCGTGCCGTCCCCGCACCTGACCCGCCGCTACGAGAACATCCACAGCTACGAGGATCTGCCCGAGATCACCCGCGAGCAGATTTCGCACTTTTTCGAGCATTACAAGGATCTGGAACCCGGCAAGTGGGTGAAGATCGGCGGCTGGCGCGACGCCGCCGAAGCACGCCGCCTGATTTCCGAAGCCGTGGCCCGCGCCGCCGCCCATAACTAGAAACGCTTCCAAAAACTACTGCGTGTGCGTCTGGCGGCGCCCGGCGGTGCTCGGAATCCTCATGTATCGACATATACACTGCGGTTCCTGCGCTCCGGCGGTCACCACCAGCCACACGCTCGCTACGTTTTTGAAAACGTTTCTTCAATCAGCAGGCAGTGGCTGATGGCTGATGGCTGATGGCTCAACTATGGTCGCGGATATAGTTGCGTTCGTATTCCGCCTGGGCGTGGTCCTTTTCCTTCTTGACGTCCATCGCGACGCGGCGCGCGCCGGTCATCGCCTGGGTGCGTGACTTTTGCGTGCTGATGGCCGCCAGCGACAGCAGGCGTTCCACCTCTTCGCTCTGGCAGGCCGGACACGGCGCCGTATGATCGACCCGCACCAGCTTCTCGAACTGATGCCCACAGCGTTGGCAAAGGAATTCGTAGATCGGCATGGTCATTACTCTCCCGTTGAGGGTCGCAGATATAGCAAATTCCCCCTTTGCTTACCAGTGTGGAGCAGCGGCTGCCACCCCTTCGCTTGACCCGCCCGCACACCGCTCACGATAATTCCGCCTTGCACTTCGGCGCCCGCGTCCTCCGCCTCACGGACATTGCTGCACTCATGACCATTTCCGCCTCAGCCACGCGTATGCGGCTCGACCGTTTCGTCAGTCAGGAACTGGGGCTTTCGCGCGCCCAGGCCAAGCGCCTGTTGAGCCAGGGTCGGGCGCATGTCGACGGCGAGGTGGTGCGCGATCCCGCCCACGGCGTTACCCCGCAGCAGGCGATCAGCGTGGATGACGCCATGCTCGAATGGCCGCGCCATCATTACCTGATGCTGCACAAGCCGCTTGGCGTGGTGTGCAGCACCAGCGATCCCACGCACACGCCGGTGCATCAGCTGGTGGACAGGCCCTGGGCCGAACGGTTGCATGCCGCCGGCCGCCTCGACGCGGACAGCAGCGGCCTGGTGCTACTCACCAGCGACGGCGCCTGGAGCCATGCGCTCACCAGCCCGCGGCGCCATTGCGACAAGCACTATCGGGTGCGTCTGAGCCAGCCGCTCGATACCGCCCTGGTGGAACGCTTTGCCGCCGGCATCGTGCTCAACGATTCTCCCGTGCCCACCCTGCCCGCCACGCTCATCGTGCTGGACAGCCACAATGCGCGCATAGTGCTGCGCGAGGGGCGCTACCACCAGGTGCGCCGCATGTTCGCCGCCTGCGGCAATCACGTGGACGCATTGCATCGCGAGCGCATCGGGCCGCTGCCGCTCGATTCCGCGCTGGCGCCGGGCCAATGGCGCGAACTTTCCCCCGCTGAGGTGGAGCTGGCCACGCATGGCTGATCATCCCGTCGCCGCCCTGTTGCGCAGCGCCGCCACCTGCGGCCCGGGCCTGCTGGTGCTCGACGAAAATCCCGCCGGCGCCCTGCCCCTGCCGCCGCCACAATGGCGCGCGCTCGCCAACCGCTGTGACGTGCAACACCAGACCCAGGCACGCGGCTGGGACTGCATCTGCAACGATTTCGAGTTCAGCGGCTATGGAAATCTGCAACGCGCCGCCTATCGCGTGTCCAAGGAAAAACGCGTGGTGGAGCACGTGCTGCAGGCGCTGTGGCAAACGCTCGCGCCCGGGGGTGAACTGTGGATCGCCGGCTACAAGCAGGAAGGCATCAAGACTTTCGCCGCGCGTGCCGCCGCGGCCTGGCAAGCGATCGCCATGCTGCAGCGCGGCGACGGTGGCCTGCACCTGTATCGCTTCACGCGCGGCGAAGTCGCCCCCATGCTCTTGAATGAACAGGACTATCACGCGCTCATGCCGGTGATCGAATGCAATGGCCTCACGCTCTACAGCAAACCGGGCATCTTCGCCTGGGATCGCATCGACGCCGGCAGCGCCTTTCTGCTGGCGCAGTTGCCGGCGTTTCTAGAAGGACGCGATGGCGGCACGCTGCAGGCGCTGGACCTTGGCTGCGGTTATGGCCTGCTGGCGCTTGTGCTGCTGCGCGCCGGCTGCGCGCGGGTGTTCGCCACCGACAACAATGCCGCCGCCGTGGCCGCCGCCCAGCGCAATCTGGCATTGGTGGCAGATCAGGAACGCTTCGAGGTGAGTCTGCAGGATTGCGCCGACGGGCTGCACGCGCCGGTGGACCTGGTGCTGTGCAATCCCCCGTTTCATCAGGGATTCACGGTTGAGGGCGCCTTGACCGATCGGTTTCTGGCCGCCGCCCGCCGGCTGCTCAAGCCGGGCGGGGAAGCCCTGTTCGTGGTCAATGCGTTCATTCCGCTGGAGCGCAAGGCGGCGCCGCTGTTTGCCGACGTGCGCACCCTGGCGAGTGACCGCAGCTTCAAGGTGCTGGCGCTACGGCGCTGAAAAACAACCTGCCTCAGGCGCCCTGCCCGGCAACGACGTTGCGAGGCAGGATTTCACGCATCGATCAATCGACTTCCGGCCGGTACCAGTATTGCGAATGGCAGGACTCGCAGGCTTCATCGAGCAGCGCGCCGTATTCGATCAGCTGATCCACGTTGCGATCCTCGATGGCCTGCAGCGCCTGCACCGCGGCATTCTGCAATCCCTGCGCGAAGCCGATCCACGATTGGCGATCCTCGCGCAGCTTGGCCTCCACTTCCTCGGGGATGAATTCGTACTCGGGGAATTCCGTGGTGGCGCCGGGCGGGGCCACGTGGCGATCGGGCAGCATCAGCGCATTGCCGCCTTCGATGATGGAGACGGCTTCGTAGCGCAGCGCCTGCCATTCCTCTTCAGTTTGCGGGCTGAAATCGTGCTCGCCGTCTTCATCCACTTCAAAGCGCACCGCTTCCCAGAGGGCATCGGCGCTGGGGTCGATCAGGGTGTTCATCACGTCGCGGATGGTGGCTGTGGTGTTGAATTCGCTGTAGCTGGCCGGGGCCGGCGCGGCAGGCGGCGCGGATTCCACCGTG
>DATMFX010000012.1:0-3544 GCA_035555995.1 Hyphomicrobiales bacterium
AGGCAGACACTGCCGGCGACCAGGCAGCCACGTCCGCAAACGCGGGCACCGTCGAAGCACTGACGCCGCAGCCGCGTGAACGCAGGCGTGCGCCGAACGATCCACGCAACCGTGGCAACGCCGCGAGCGCCGCGCCGGTCAGCAACGAAGAGGCTTCCTGAAACGAAACGGCTGAAAGGCTGAAACAAAAGGGCCGCTGCAGGTATTCCCTGCAGCGGCCCTTTTTATTTCCGCGTTTTTTTTGCTGGTGGCTTATTTGCGATAGAGCAGCGAGAAATCCACCACCACGTTGGGATTGATGGTGGTGAGCGCGGCAAGATTGCGCAGTTCCTCCACCCCATCCTGCAACCCGAAGGATGCCGCATTCACGATCAGCGGCCGCGCCAGATTCACCTGCAGGGTATTGGCATCGAGCTTGACGATCTCGAGCTCCGCCTCCAACTCCTGTGTCATGCCATGCAGATCCACGCTTGCCGTATAGCTGCCGCTCACCGGCATGCCCGTCTGCATTTGCTCCAGGCCCTCGCCGTCCACCGTCACACTGATCGTGGCGGAGGGGAAGTCGGCCACCTGGAACACGATGTCGCGCATGCGCTCATCGCGGATTTCGACCGCCGTGTTCACCGTGCTCAGATCCAGTTGCAGCGTCGCCTTGTCGTCGGCACCGATCGCACCGCTGAGCCCCGTGATGCTGTTCACCTCGCTCACCGCCGCGTTCTTGCTGGTAACGTAGTGAAAGGACGACGCGCCGCCATCGAGCGTCCAGTCCGCCTGTGCCATTGCGGCGCCGCTCAGCAGCGCCACTGCCACACTCAGTTTCATCATCGTACGTGTCATGCGCATAACTCCTTTCGTTGTCTTGTCGAAAAGTAGACGGAGGAATCAGAGCTGGGCTTCCAGTTCGGGTACCGCCGTAAAGAGATCGGCAACCAGGCCGTAGTCCGCCACCTGGAAAATCGGCGCCTCCGGATCCTTGTTGATTGCCACGATGACCTTGCTGTCCTTCATGCCGGCCAGATGCTGAATGGCCCCTGAAATCCCGATCGCGATGTAGAGATCGGGCGCCACCACGCGGCCGGTCTGTCCCACCTGCAGTTCGTTGCCCACGTAACCGGCATCCACCGCCGCGCGCGACGCGCCCACCGCGGCGCCGAGCTTGTCGGCCAGCCGCTCGATGAGCGCAAAATTCTCGGCGCTGCCAAGGCCGCGGCCACCGGATATCACGATTTTCGCTCCTTCCAGCTCCGGCCTGGCGCTGCCGCTGAGCTGTTCCGACACGAAACGGCTGCGGCCATCGCCTTCAGGCAGGGGAATGTTTTCCATCGGCGCCGGCGCATCGGCGTTGCCGGCTTCCACGAACGAGGACGCGCGCAATGTCAGCACCTTGATCGGATCCTCGGACACCAGCGTGGCAAGCGCGTTGCCGGCATAGATGGGACGCACGAAGGTGTTGGCATCCTCGATGGCGATGACGTCGGAAAGCTGCGCCACGTCGAGCAGCGCCGCCACCCGCGGCAGTATGTTCTTGCCATTGGCGCTGGACGTGGCCAGCACCGCACGCGTCTGTCCATCGCCCGCAAGCGCGACCAGCAGCGCGCCTATGCGCTCGGGCGGTTGATGCGCGGCATCGGGCGCCTGCGCCAGCCATACCTTGCTCACGCCGGCGATATTGGCGGCGGCTTCGGCCACGACAGCGCAATCGCTGCCCGTCACCACCACTTCCACCGTATCGGCAAGCCGCAGGCCGGCGTTCACCAGCGCGCGGGTGGCATCCTTCAGATGCTTGTTGTCGTGTTCGGCGAGGACGAGCGCTTTCATGGCAACACCTTGGCTTCGTCGCGCAGTCTGGCGACGAGTTCACTGACATTCTGGACCTTGATACCGGCTTTGCGCAGCGGCGGCTCGCTCACCTTGACGCTGCGCAGATGCGTTTTGAGCTGCACGCCAAGCGCTTGTGCATCCAGGGTTTCCACCGGTTTCTTCTTGGCCTTCATGATGTCCGGCAGCTTGGCGTAGCGCGGTTCGTTCAAGCGCAGATCCGCCGTGACCACGGCCGGCAGGCTCAGTTGCAGCGTCTGCGCGCCGCCGTCCACCTCGCGGCTGACCGTGACGTGGCCGTCGCTCACTTCCACACTGGAGGCAAACGTGGCCTGCGGCAGATCGCACAGGGCGGCAAGCATCTGCCCCACCTGGTTGTTGTCGGAATCGATGGCCTGTTTGCCGAGCAGGATCAGGGAAGGCTGTTCGCGCCCCACTACCGCCTTGAGCAGCTTGGCCACGCTGAGCGATTCGAGATCGTCGGTGGCCTGCACGTGAATGGCGCGGTCGGCGCCGAGCGCCATGGCCGCGCGCAATTGCTCAACCACCTTGTCGGAACCGATGGACACCACCACGACCTCCGACGCCACGCCCTTTTCCTTGAGCCTGACGGCTTCCTCCAGGGCAATTTCACAAAAAGGATTCATCGCCATCTTGGCGTTGGACAGGTCGACGCCGCTGTTGTCGGTCTTGATACGAACCTTGATATAGGCATCGAGGGTGCGTTTTACGGCCACGAGAATGCGCATAAGCAGTATTGATCGGGTTTGTAGGGGAAAAATCCCGGTTTAGACGTAAGGTTTTCCCACAGGCGTGGGGCCAACCATTATAATGGCCAGCTTCCCCCAAATGACAGTTCAAGGACCCGGTTTTGTCTGATTCAACCCCTATCGAGCGCGAACGCATGGACTTCGACGTGGTCATCGTCGGCGCCGGCCCGGCCGGGCTCACCACGGCGTGCAGACTGGCGCAGCTGGCCCAGGCCCAGGGACGCGAACTCAATATCGCGCTGCTGGAAAAAGGCGCCGAGGTGGGAGCCCACATCGTGTCCGGCGCCCTGCTCGAAGCGCAGGCGCTTGGCGAACTGTTCGCAGACTGGCAACAGCGCGGTGCGCCGGTGTCGCTGAAGGTGAGCGGCGAAGACGTGCTGTATCTGCCGAGTGCCGGCGCCAGCGTGCGCGTTCCCGACCTGCTGGTGCCGCCCGATTTGCACAACACCGGCAAATCCTACGTGATCAGCCTGGCCAATCTCTGCCGCTGGCTCGCCGCGCAGGCCGAGGAACTTGGTATCAACGTGCTCACCGGCTTTGCCGCCTCGCATCTCTTGCTGGACGACGCCGGCGCTGTCTGCGGCGTGCGCACCGGCGATCTCGGCATACAGCGCGACGGCACGCCTGGGCCCAACTTCACGCCCGGCTACGAACTGTATGCACCCTACACCGTATTGGCGGAAGGCTGCCGCGGCCAGTTGGGCAAGGAAGTCATCGCACGCTACCGGCTCGACTCTGGGCGCGATCCGCAGCACTACGCGATCGGCCTCAAGGAAATCTGGGAACTGCAACCGGAACGCGCGCGCCCCGGCCACGTGCTGCACACGCTTGGTTGGCCGCTCAGCGAAAGCGGTACCACGGGCGGCGGCTTTCTCTACCACCAGGCGGACAACAAGGTGGCCGTGGGGCTGATCGTCGATCTCAACTACGAGAATCCCTGGCTCAATCCCTACGAG
>DATMFX010000013.1:0-3401 GCA_035555995.1 Hyphomicrobiales bacterium
GTGTAGCCGCCGACCGCACGGCCGTCGATGAATATCTGCGGCACCGTGCGGCTGCCCGGCGCGCGCGCCTGCATCTGGGAATACAGCGCGGTGTCGCGGGTCACGTCGAATTCGGTATAGGAATGGCCGAGGCGGGTCAGCAACTGCTTGGCGGCATGGCAATAGCCGCACCAGTCCTTCGTGTAGATTTCGATTGCAGGCGTAGGCATGAGAGCACCAAACACAATAACGGCACCGCCATGGCTGGCAGCGCCGACAACAACGACAGCCATCCCTCCGCTACGCTTTGTGCGGCTTTTCCTCGAACGGCACGTACAGGCACACTACAACGAAAACCGCGGTCAGGATCAATTCGTACAGAATGCCCCGGGCACCGAGGCCGACGCTCATCAGCAGCTTCACCGACAGCGCGAAATAGACCAGCCCCAGGACGATGGTGTAAATGAGATTCATGCGCACCTCGACACCACAGTGCTGACAGACGTGCGGGCGCGTCATGATCTTGTGCATCGCGGTCATGGCCTGCTGGCCGCACTTTGGACATTCATTGCTCATAGGTGCATCCCATTGAGAAAGATCGTTCAATCTATTGTTATCGTCCGCAACCGCCGCAGTGCATGACGCGCCGGCCGTGGCTCAGTTATTACTCATATTGATGCTTGCTTGCAAGGCGTCCCGTGCCTTTCCTTCATCGATCGCGCGCTCCGCGCGCTGCACGCCTTCGCGCAGGTCCGGCACCTTGTCCGCGATCAACAGTGCCGCGGCCACGCCGAACAGCACGATGTCGCGATAGGCGTCGCGCTGCCCGTCCAGCAACTGGCGCAGGCGCAGGGCGTTGTAGCTGCCGTCGCCGCCTTTGAGTTCGTCGAGCGTGGCGCGCGGCAGGCCGGCATCCTCCGGCGACACGTCGATGCAGCTGACGCGGGCGCCATCCACTACGCACACCTGGTTGAGCCCAAGCGTGCTCAATTCATCGAGACCGCCGGCGCCATGCACCACCCAGGCCTTGTCGCAGCCGAGGCGCGCCAGCGTCTGCGCCAGCGGCTCCACCCATTCGGGCGCATAGACGCCGACCAGCAGACGCCGCACGCCGGCCGGATTGCACAGCGGCCCGAGGATGTTGAAGATGGTACGCACGCCAAGTTCCTGGCGCACCGGCCCCACGTGACGGAACGACTGGTGATGCCGCGGCGCCTGCATGAAGCACAGGCCGGCTTCGCGCAGGCTGCGTTCGAGCACCGGTACTTCGGCTTCCAGGTTCAACCCCAGCGCGCCGAGCACGTCGGTCATGCCGGAACGCGAGGACACCGCGCGGTTGCCATGCTTGGCCACCGGCACGCCGCAGGCGGCGGTGACGATGGCGGTGGCGGTGGAAATGTTGAGCGTGTGGGCGCCGTCGCCGCCCGTGCCGACGATGTCCATGGTGCCCTCGGGTGCCTGCACCGGCAACATCTTGCCGCGGATCACGCTGGCGGCGGCGGTGATCTCATCCACGTTTTCGCCGCGCAGCTTCAGGCCCACCAGAAATGCCGCCAGCTGCGCCGGGGTGGCCTGGCCGCTCATGATCAGACCGAAGGCGTCCCGCGCCTCCTCGAAATCCAATACCTGGCGCGCCGCCACCTTGGCAATGTACGGTTTCAATGCGGTGGGCAATTCCGTCATGGCCAATTCTGTCATGGGGAGTTCCGACATGCGTGGCGTCCGGTTTACTTCTGCTGCTTGAGATCGAGCGCCAGCAGGGTGTTCTGCATCAGCGAAGCGATGGTCATGGGACCCACGCCGCCCGGCACCGGGGTGATGAAGCTGCACTTGTCCTTGACGTTGTCGAAGTCCACGTCGCCACGCAGCTTGAAGCCCTTGGGATCGGAGGCGTCGGCCACGCGGGTGGTGCCCACGTCGATCACCACGGCGCCTTCCTTGACCATGTCGGCGGTGATGAACATCGGCTTGCCGATGGCCACGATGAGGATGTCGGCGCTGGCGCAGATTTCCTTCATGTTCTTGGTACGGCTATGTACCAGGGTCACCGTGGAATTGCCGGGATTGGTGTTGCGCGCCATCAGCACCGACATCGGCGAACCGACGATGTGGCTACGGCCCACCACCACGCAATGCTTGCCGGCGGTGTCGATGTTATTGCGCTTGAGCAATTCCATGATGCCGTTCGGCGTGGCGGAGATATAGGTGGGCAGGCCGAGCAGCATGCGGCCGAGGTTTTCGGGATGGAAGCCGTCGACGTCCTTGCGCGGATCGATGGCGAGCGTGACCTTTTCCTCATCGATGTGCTTGGGCAGGGGCACCTGCACAATGAAACCGTCGATGGCGGGATCGTTGTTGAGCTGGTCGACCACCGCGAGCAGTTCCGCCTCGGTGATGGTGTCGGGGTAGGTCAACAGGGTGGACTCGAAGCCGCAGCGTTTGCAGGCGAGCACCTTGTTGTTGACGTAGGTCATGCTACCGCCGTCGCTGCCCACGAGCACGGCCGCCAGATGCGGCACCTTGCCGCCCGCCGCCTTGATCGCGCTTACCTTGTCCGCAATTTCCTGCTTGAGTTGTTCCGCTGTGGCCTTGCCATCCAATAACTGCATCCGGACCTCTTATTCTTCACTGAAAAACAAAAAGCGGATTCTACTCAAGATGAGGGGTACGTGGATAGGAGAGGCTCCCGATCGGGGAGCGGCGCCCGGGGCTCAGATGCGCCCGAGCGCGTCCAGAATCAAGCCTTCGGTGAGTATCTGCGGCAACACTTCGGCCGGAGCATTGGGATCGGCGGGGAACAGGAGGTACAGCGGCACGCCGCTGGTTTCATACCGGCGCAGCACTTCGGTGATGGCGGGGTCGTTATTGGTCCAATCGCCTTTCAGGTAGGTGATGCCGCGTTCCGCCATGGCCTCGCCGACGGCCTCGCTGCTCAGGGCCACGCGTTCGTTCACCAGGCAGGTGATGCACCAGGCGGCGGTCATGTTCACGAATACCGGTTTGCCTTCCGCCCGGAGCGCCGCCAGCCGCGCCGCGGTGTAGGGTTCGAACGCCTCCGATCCGTCCACGGCCACCGCCGTGGACGTGGCGCTGCGCAACAGCGGCGAGAACAGCAGGGAGGCGGTCAGTGCCACGCTGCCGAGGCTCAAGGCATAACCGAGCCGGCGCCAGGCGCTGACGTGGCGGCGCTGCCAAAGCCAGCAGGCGAAGGCCAGGAGTACGCAGCCGCCCACCACCAGCGCCATGGCATTCACGCCGCCCTGCTGCCCCAATACCCATAACAGCCACACCGCGGTGGCATAAAGCGGGAATGCCAGCACCTGGCGGAACGTCAGCATCCAGGCGCCCGGCTTCGGCAGCAGCCGCGCCAGGGCGGGCACGAACGAGAACATCAGGAACGGCAGCGCCATGCCCAGTCCCAG
>DATMFX010000014.1:0-2450 GCA_035555995.1 Hyphomicrobiales bacterium
GCGCCAGATCGTGAAGAGCGCGGGCTGGTCCAGCAGCGCGCCGAAGTCCACGGCCGCATCGAAGCTGGATAACGCCACGCGCAGCACAAAGGTCTCGGACAGCGCTTCGTCCAGCGTGAACTCGATGACGTCGAAGTCCACGCCGGTGGCGGCCGGCGAGAACGTGAATCGCAGATCGGATATACGGAGCATGTTGTTTCCTCAGTGACCGTGCAGGCAGAAAACAAGCCTCCGCCCGCGCAGCGAAAGCGGGCAGTCCTCTGCACGAGTCGGTCAGCGGCGGAAAGTGTCCGTTAAAGGTGGATTATTTGACCTAAAAATTATTCGAAAACGCGATCCGCGCTCCTGGCCGCGACGTGGCGTCGCCCTGATCCGCTCCGAGTTTCGCGCTGGCTCTCCCTTCCAAAAGAACTGCGCCAAGTTTGTCCGTCTGCCTTTGAATCGTGGCGGCCTCGACCGCATTGTCGACACGGCATTACGACGAGCATTTGGACAAGGCGGGGTGAAGAACATGCAGTACGCTCGTTATCGCACGTCATCAGGCTCGGTCCCACTCGGCCCGGCGATCTGTCGCGGCATAGGCATATGGACGCCTCGACGTTGACGCGCAATCTCCAACCGCTGGCGGTGCAGCGGCTGCTTATCGTCGACGCGAGGCCAGATGCGCGAAGTCGTCTGGTCGAAGCGACCGCGGCCGGCAAGTCCAAGCGCGCCGAATGCCATCGCGCCTGGAAATCCGCGCCGAGAGCGTTCAACGAAAGATTGGGGGTGGAACGTGTCCGCCCGCGCTGCACACGTTGCTCGACGTGTGCAGCGCGGATTTGGTGGCCGATGCGGCCGATGGCGACGGCGCTTGAATCCCGGGCACGTCCCGGCCGCGGCGCCTTGCCGCGCGGCTAGGCCGGACGAACGGCCACCTTCAGCACGTTGTCGCGCTGATTGCCGAACAGATCGTAGGCGTCGGTGATCTGGTCCAGGCTGAAATGGTGCGTGACCATCTTCCTCAAATCCAGCCGGCCGGATTCCAGGACGTTCATGAGGCGCCGCATGCGCTCCTTGCCGCCAGGGCAAAGCGCGGTGTTTATCCGGTGGTCGCCCAGGCCTGCCGCGAACGCCGACACCGGGATCGTCAGATCGCTGGAATACACGCCCAGGCTCGATAGCGTTCCGCCTGGCTTCAACACGCGCAGGGCGGATTCGAAGGTGGTCTGCTGCCCCAGGGCTTCAATCGCCGAATCCACCCCTTTGCCGCCCGTCAACCGCAGGATTTCTTCCACCACATCGCATTCGTGGAAGTTCAGGACCACATCGGCGCCCCAGTTGCGCGCCATGGCCAGGCGCTGCGCGTTGCCGTCCACGCCAATGACGGTGGTGGCTCCCAGCAGCCGGGCGCCTGCTGTCGCGCACAGTCCGATCGGGCCTTGCGCGAACACCGCGACCGTGTCGCCGATGCGGATGTTGGCATTCTCGGCGCCCTTGAAGCCGGTCGACATGATGTCCGGGCACATCAGCACCTGTTCGTCGGTCAGGGCGTCCGGCACCGGCGCCAGATTGGCCTGCGCATCGGGCACCAGCAGATACTCGGCCTGGGCGCCATCGATGATGTTGCCAAACCGCCATCCGGCGGTGGCCCGGTATCCATGACATCCGCACAGGCCGCTGGCCATCAGGTAGCTGCCATCCTGGGATGGCGCGCCGTCCTGCGCCGCGTAGGAATTGAAGTTCGGGCAGATGGCCCCGGCGATCACGCGCTGCCCTTCTTCATAGCCGGTGACGGCGCTTCCCAGCTTCTCGATGATGCCGACCGGTTCATGGCCGACGGTCAGTCCGGGCGCGACCGGGTATTCACCTTTGAGGATGTGAATGTCGGTGCCGCAGATGGTGGTGGTGGTGATTTTGATCAGCGCGTCGTTCGGTCCCACTGCGGGAATGGGCTTTTCCCTGATTTCGATGCGGCCCGGACCTGCAAAGACGGCAGCTTTCATCGTGGCGGTCATGGTGGACTCCGGCAGTTGAACGGCGGTGCGCTTTCAGCTTAGTACGCCATGCCGTCGGCAACTTGACCGAAGTCAAGTTTCCAGCGAGGCCGGGGGCCCCGCGTCAGGGCTTGGCGGCTTCCGGCGGGGAAGGCTGCGCGTGCTCGGCGCACAGGTACATCGGCACCCGGATGAACAGGCTTCCCTTGAGCGACAGGCCGCGCACCAGGCCGGTATCGGAAAGGATGAAGGCAGCGATGGGTTCAATGACCGGCTCGCGGCGGCTGGCCAGGTGCGTGTCGTCCAGAATCTGGATGGCGCCGTTGACACCCTCCACCCAGCCCGGCAGGGCCTGGAACGCGCGCATGGATTCGTAGTCCGAAAAGACCAGTATCAGAGCCTTGCCCCTGAGCCCGAGCACCGACGAGGCCAGGCTGGCGACGACGTTGTAATAGCTGCGCGCCCCCACGGCGT
>DATMFX010000015.1:0-3168 GCA_035555995.1 Hyphomicrobiales bacterium
GCGCGCGCTCCTGGTTGATCTTGCGATAATCTGTCCTCCAATTTATCGCGTGGACTTATTCGGCGCCGGCGCCAAATGCGTCGCGCTATTCTTCCGAGTCATCGACGGCACCGACGCCAAGTCCGTACCTCAGTAAGTTACCCTCGTACAGACGCGATTTGAGCTCGCCGTGAGCGCTGCGGATCGCCAGCACTGTGGCGTAGATCTGATAGCGGGTGTCAGCTCGCTCAATACGGGTGACCTGCAACACGCTGCACAGGGTTTGGGCGCCACACAACCACAACGCTCGCGCCGAGCCCGAAGTTCCTTCGTGGCGATTGAAGACGAACTGGATGTCCACTTTATTGGCGCTGCGGCGCGCACGGACCAGGTCCTCGCGCGGATCGGCCGTGTCAATGCTGCTGAAGAAGTGCCGCCCCTGGACAAATATGATGTCACCGCTGGTGATCAAGGCGGGTAGGGTGCCGCGGTCCAGGTCATCGGAAATGTTCCGCGGCACGGTGTGCTCCAGCACGCTGGACAGCATCTGGACCATGTACTGGTACAAATGGTGAGCGGACTTGGCGGTATAGGGGGAGCGCCCACGTTCATCCAGTTCTACGACGCCGGCGGCGGCACAGAGTCCGTGCTGACGAGCTTCTGCAAAGCCGGGTAGGCGCTGCAAATCGACCCCGCAGGTCTTCGTCAGCTCGAACAGTCGCAGGTGATTGAAGTACCACCAGTGGCATGCCTGCACCTGCGTCGATTGATGAATAGCGAGCCGGTCCATCTCAGCAGCTTGACGCTCCCACGCCAGCTTCGCAGCGAGCAGCCGTTCTGCCGACAGTGTCACCTCCAAGCCGCGCTGGCTGTGAGCTTCGCCATGATGAAGCGTACACAGCACGGCGAGATTGGCCGGCGAGTGATCGCGACTCTTGGCCCAGGGTTGGATGTGGTGAACCACTACCGGCCGGGTGGGGTCGCGACACACACAGCACAGCCAACGGCTGGCAAACAGCACTTGGACCAAGGACTCTGGCGGGATCGGCGGCCGCTTCCCCTTGTGCAGGCGGACAATGGTCGGCTGATCGATGCTGAGCGCCTCCAGCGCGGCCACATCGCATTGCTGCAACTTGCTCAGTGTCCAGCCCATCAGCCGCAGGGCTTGGGCGAGGCGGGTGTCCATGCCTCTGGCCAGCAGTGCCAGTTCGGTTGGGTTCTTGGTCACTCCGGTGCTCTCTGACGCCGACGTTGCGGTGACTTGCTAGCGCGGGCTGGAAGGATTTTCAGCTGGCTGTGCTGTTTCTCGAGTTTCGCCAACTGCACGCGTTTGATGTCCGACTGCTCCATTGATGCCTCCGAGGCAGGGTAAAAGAAGTCCAGCTTACCGAAGAGACAGGCTGACTCGACCAAAGCGAACCTGTCCAGATGTGCTTGTGGTTCGTCCAGGCACAGCGGCACTCACTGCTATGTCGCCTCTGTAATCACCTGTCCATTCGCGCCCTCGGGTGGGTCGGCCTCATCAGTACTGCGTTCATCCAGTTGCGCGGCCATGGGCAGCAACTGACTGGCTCGGCTGCCCAGGAGTGAACCGGCTTGGAAATAGCCCATCACGGTGCCGACGCTGCGGTGCTCGGTCATCGCCATGACTTCACCCAGCGGAACCCCCTGACGTCCAGCTTCGGTCACAAATCCCGAGCGCAGGCTGTGCGCGGCCCAATCGCCTTCAAGCCCTGCCAACTGTGCCCGACGTTTGACGATACGCGCCACCTGATCGCCGGATAAGCCTGCCGTGCTGACCCTACCGCCTTTGTACAGCCGACGAAACAACGGACCGGTCTGCGCGGGGGCGGCCATCAGCCACGCCTGCAAAGCCTGCGCCGCCGGCCCTTGCAAGGGCTTCTCTCGGCGAACCCCGGCGGTATCGGTTTTCGTGGTGCCCAACGCGTACAACCAGGTGTCGGCATCCAAGCGCCGCAGGTCCTGAACCTGCAGGCCAATTACCTCTGAGCGCCTTCGACCGCCGCCACTCCACGCCAACAGCAGCAGGGCGCGGTCTCGGATCCCGCGTGTGCCGTCAGTGCAGGTAGCGAGCATGGCCTGCAGCGGCTCCAGCACCACCGCAGTTTTCTTGCGAACGGAGACGCCCTGGCGGGCCTGGGCCTTACGCCCCTCACGCAACAGCGTCTTCACGGCTTGGCTGTCTAGCGGGCTTGTCCATTGTTTCAGGCGATGCCACTTGGCCAGGACGGCGAGCCGATGGCTGACGGTGCTAAAGGCCAACGGGCCGAGCTTACCCTTGACCCCGGCCGCAACCAGGGCGGCATCAAGGCTGGCCGGTAACAGGTGGCTCCAGCCGCCAGCGCCATCCGGCCGCGCCAGGTGATCGACGATGAACTGTACCGCGACCTCAGGCGGCAAGGCGGCGTCGCCGAGCGCGCGCTGGTAGCGCAGCTGCAGCCAAGCGGACCAGTAGGCAAGGGCGCCCTGGTAGCTGCGGACGGTATTGGCGGCCGTGCCGGCGGCGATGAACGCCTCGGCGGCCGCACGGGTGGTGTCAGCCAGCTCGTGCAGGGGGAGTGGGCTGTCAACCTGCGTCTGGGCCACATATGTATTATTCATTACGTTCAACGTATTATTAAATGAGTTTCAATTTTTTAAGGTCGGATAATCTTTTATTATCAGACCTAATATAGCGGAGGGCAGGGCATGGCGGTAGGCGTACCAGAAAACGACGTGTTTGCCGCGGCAGACGCCGTACTGGCCCGTGGCGAGAGGCCGACAGTGGAACGGGTGCGCCTGGAGCTCGGGCGCGGCAGCCCGGCCCGGGTCGGTACCTTGCTGGATCAGTGGTGGGAGCAACTGGCCGCACGGCTGCGCGGCGAAGCGCGCCTACCGGGCCTGCCGGCGGAAGTAGCGCAGGCCTTCAGGGCGATTTGGCAGCAAGCCACCATCCTGGCCCAGGGCGTGGCGGAGCAGGCGCTATCCGCCCAACGCCAAGTGCTGAACGAAGAGCGCGAGGCGCTGGGGGCGCTGGAAGCTCGTGCCCGGCTGGACGTAGCCCAGGCGCGCCAGCAGGCGTCTGAGGCCGTTACCACACGGCAGGGCGCGGAGACCCGACTGGCCGGTCTGGAGCAACTGTTGGCCGAGCGCCAGGCACAAATCTATGATCTGCGTGCGCAGCGCGAC
>DATMFX010000016.1:0-2643 GCA_035555995.1 Hyphomicrobiales bacterium
GCCGGAGGCGGTTTCCACGTGCGGGGCGAACACCAGGGCGGGTTTGGTCTCGTTAATGGTGGCTACCACTTTTTCGATCGGCGCGGGGGCGTAGCCGGGGTTGCTGCCGGCTTCCGCGGGACCGGCCTTGAGCACGGTTTCGGTGGCGGGGATGTGGCCGGCGCTGAAGATCTGGCTCCAGCGGTAGCTGAAGAAGCCGTTGCGGATCACCAGGCAGTCCTGCGCTTGCGCAAACTGGCGCGCCACCGCTTCCATGCCGAAGGTGCCGCCGCCGGGCACGATGGCCAGGCCGCTGGCGCCGTAGACCTGGCGCAGCGTGGCGGAGATGTCGCGCATCACGCCCTGGAAGCGCTGGGACATGTGGTTGAGCGAGCGGTCGGTGAAGACGACGGAGAATTCGCGCAGACCACCGGGGTCGATATCGTGCTGCAAAGCTGTCATGGAAAGCCTCGTTGAGTAGGATGGAATGAAAAAAATTATTGCCAGGCGGGCAGTCGTTTTGGGGCCAGCACCTGCTGCATGCGCACGTAGCGCGGCAGGCCGTCGACGTAGGGCGGGTAGTCCTCCCCCTGGATCAGCGGCGCGAAGTATTCCCGTGCTTTCGCGGTGATGCCGAAGCCGTCGTCGCTGATGAAATCACGCGGCATTTTCTTTTCCACGTTGGCGACGTCGCTGAGTTTGGCTTCGCCCACCGACCAGCGGTAGGGCTGGGCGCTTTCGCGCACGATGGTGGGCATGACGGCGTTCTTGCCGGCGCGCGCGAATTCCACCGCCGCCTTGCCCATGGCGTAGGCCTGCTCCACGTCGGTGAGTGATGCGATGTGGCGCGCGGCGCGCTGCAGGTAGTCGGACACCGCCCAGTGGTATTTGTAGCCAAGCGCCTGCTTGATGAGGGCGGCGAGCATGGGCGCCACGCCGCCGAGCTGGGTGTGGCCGAAGGCATCCTTGCCGCCGGCATCCGCCAAAAACGTACCGTCGGCATAATGCGCGCCTTCGCTGACCACGATGGCGCAGTAGCCGAAGCGCTCCACGCTCCGCTTCACCTTGGCCAGGAACGCGGCCTGGTCGAAAGCGATTTCGGGGAACACGATGATGTGCGGCGCGTCGCCTTCCTCGGTGGCGGCAAGACCGGCGGCGCCGGCGATCCAGCCGGCGTGGCGTCCCATCACTTCCATGACGAACACCTTGGTGGAGCTTTCGCACATGGAGGCCACGTCCAGCCCGGCTTCGCGGATGGACACCGCCACGTACTTGGCCACCGAACCGAAGCCGGGGCAGGTGTCGGTGAGCGGCAGGTCGTTGTCGACGGTTTTGGGAATGCCGATGCAGGTGATGGGAAAGCCCGCCTGCTGGCTGAACTGCGCCACCTTGTTGGCGGTGTCCTGCGAATCGCCGCCGCCGTTGTAGAAGAAGTAGCCGATGTCGTGCGCCTTGAATACCGCCATCAGGCGTTCATATTCGGCGCGGTTCTGCTCGACGCCCTTGAGCTTGTAGCGGCAGGAGCCGAAGGCGCCGGCGGGGGTGTGGCGCAGCATGGCGATGGCGGCGTCGCTTTCCACGCTGGTGTCGATCAGCTCTTCGCGCAGCGCGCCCAGGATGCCATTGCGCCCCGCATATACCGTGCCGAACTCGGCGTGCCGGCGCGCGGTTTCGATGACGCCGCAGGCGGAAGCGTTGATGACGGCGGTAACGCCGCCGGATTGGGCATAGAACACGTTGCGCGGACGAGCGGACATGCGGTGACTCCTGGCAGGGATGCCGCATTCTACTGGATGCCACCGCAAATTTCCCCGTGAGCGCCGCTTTTCGCGGTGTGACCGGGAGCAATGACAAGCGTTGCGGGCTTTTGCGACAATCCCGGCGGTTTCTTTCTGCAACACAGGTTCGGCGGCACCGGCATGCGTATTCACATCCTCGGCATTTGCGGCACATTCATGGGCAGTCTGGCGGTTTTGGCCAAGCAGTTGGGGTACGTCGTCAGCGGTTCCGACCAGAACGTCTATCCGCCCATGAGCACCCAACTGCAGACGCAGGGCATCGAATTGAGCCAGGGCTACGACCCCGCGCACATCGATGCCGCCAAACCCGACCTGGTGGTGATCGGCAACACCTGCTCGCGCGGCAATCCGTCCGTGGAATACGTGCTGGAGCGCGGCCTGCCCTTCACCAGCGGTCCGGCCTGGCTGGCCGAACACGTGTTGCGCAAGCGTTGGGTGCTGGCGGTGGCGGGCACGCACGGCAAGACCACCACGTCCAGCATGCTGGCCTGGATTCTCGACCAGGCCGGCTACGAGCCGGGTTATCTGATCGGCGGTGTGCCGCGCAATTTCGAGGTTTCCGCGCGGCTCGGCGGCTCCGACTTTTTCGTGATCGAGGCCGACGAATACGACAGCGCGTTTTTCGACAAACGTTCCAAGTTCATCCATTACCTGCCGCGCACCGCGATCATGGGCAATCTGGAGTTCGACCATGCCGACATTTTCCGCTCGCTCGAGGACATCCAGCTGCAGTTCCACCACCTGACCAAGACCATTCCCGCCAGTGGCCGCATCTTGGCGCCGGCCGGACATGACAATCTGGACGCGGTGTTCGCCCGCGGCGTGTGGAGCGAACTGCAGCATTTCGGCTTGGGCGGCGACACCA
>DATMFX010000017.1:0-3353 GCA_035555995.1 Hyphomicrobiales bacterium
GCAGCGGCGAGGCCTACGTTACCCACCCCCTGGCCGTAGCCCGCATCCTCTACGACATGCACATGGACCATCAAAGCCTGATGGCCGCCATGCTGCATGACGTAATCGAAGACACCGGCCTTACCCGCGCCGCCATCGCCAACCAGTTCGGCGACACCGTGGCCAACCTGGTGGACGGCGTCAGCAAACTGAACAAGCTGGACTTCAACACCCAGGCCGAGGTGCAGGCGGAGAACTTCCAGAAAATGGCGCTGGCCATGGCCAAGGACATCCGCGTGATCCTGGTGAAACTGGCCGACCGCCTGCACAACATGCGCACCCTCGACGTACTGGCGCTCGACAAGCGCCGCCGCATCGCCAAGGAAACCATCGACATCTACGCGCCCATCGCCAACCGCCTGGGCATGCACAACTTCCGCGTGGAATTCGAGGAACGCAGCTTCGCCATGCTCTACCCGATGCGCGCGCCCTTGATCGAAGCCGCGGTGCGCGGCGCAAGCGGCTACCGCAAGGAACTGGTGAGCCAGGTGCAATCCGCGCTGGAACTGTGCCTGACGCGCGAAAGCCTGCCCGGCCGCGTGCTCGGGCGCGAGAAGCACCTGTTCAGCATCTATCAAAAGATGCGCAACAAGAAAAAATCCTTCCGCGAAATCACCGACGTGTTCGCCTTCCGCATCATCACCGACCAGGTGGACACCTGCTACCGCATCCTCGGCGCCGTGCACAACCTGTACAAGCCGGTGCCGGGACGCTTCAAGGATTACATCGCCATTCCCAAGGTGAACGGCTACCAGTCGCTGCACACCACGCTGTTCGGCATGCACGGCATTCCCATCGAAATCCAGATACGCACCGAGGAAATGGAAGCCATGGCCAGCAACGGCATCGCCGCGCACTGGCTGTACAAGTCCGCCAACGACCGCCCCAACCAAAGCCACATCCGCGCCCGGCAATGGGTGCAGGATCTCTTGGAAATGCAGAAGCAGGCGGGCAATTCGCTGGAGTTCATCGAACACGTCAAGACCGACCTCTTCCCGGACGAAATCTACGTGTTCACCCCCAAGGGCCAGATCATGGAACTGCCGGCCGGCTCCACGCCGGTGGACTTCGCCTACGCCGTGCACACCGACGTGGGCAACGCCTGCGTGGCCTGCCGCGTCAACCGCCGCCTGGCACCCTTGAGCGAACCGCTGCAAAGCGGGCAGACCGTGGAAATCATCGCCTCGGGCACGCACCCCAACCCGGCCTGGCTGAGCTTCGTGATCACCGGCAAGGCGCGCAGCAACATCCGCCACTTCCTCAAGACCCAACGCCGCAGCGAAGCCATCACGCTTGGCCGGCGCCTCTTGAACCGCACGCTGTCCAACTACGGCTATCACCTGGCGAACATTCCCAAGGAAAAAGTGGGCGGCCTGCTGGAGGAAACCAACTTCGAGGTGCTCGACGACCTGCTCGAAGACATCGGCCTGGGCAACCGCATGGCCTACATCGTGGCGCGCCGGCTCATCCCTTCCGAGGAAGGCAGCCCGCTGGCAGCCGAGCACGACGACGCGCTCGCCATCCGCGGCACCGAAGGCCTCTTGATGACCTACGCCAAATGCTGCCACCCCATCCCCGGCGACCCCATCGTGGGCTTCATCAGCTCCGGCCGCGGCATGATCGTGCACACCGAAGCCTGCAACAACGTCGCCGAATTCCGCAACGACCCCAAAAAGTACATCAGCCTGCGCTGGGACCCCGGTGTGGAAGGCGAATTTTCGGTGGAACTGCGCGTGGAAGTGGAACACCAGCGCGGCATCATCGCCCACCTCGCCAACGCCATCACCAGCTGCGAAGCCAACATCGACAAGATGACGATGAGCGACCGCGACGAAAAGATCAGCGTGATCAGCCTGAGTGTTGCGGTGCGCAACCGGATTCATCTGGCGCGGGTGATGAAGCGGGTGCGGTTGATCAAGTCGGTTACGCGGGTGATGCGGGTGCGGAACTAAGCCCGCGCTCAAATGGGCAAATCCGTGAAGGGGCTTCTGACGCCCCGCGCGCCACGTTTCAGCACGTGGGTATAGATTTCCGTGGTTTTCACGTCGCTGTGGCCAAGCTGCTCCTGTACGGTGCGGATATCCGCGCCGGATTCCAGTAGATGCGTGGCAAAGGAGTGCCGAAGCACATGGCTGGTGACTTCTTTGTCTATTCCTGCCTTCACGGCGGCACGCTTGATCAGCTTGCATATTCCGGGTTTATCCTGTCCTCCTCCAGCAGACGCGCCACCCAGGCAATCTGGCAGCGAATGCGTGGGAACAATTCGGGCGCCACGGTGACGAGACGATGTTTGCCGCCTTTACCGTTCCATATCCGTAACGCACCCTGGTCGAAATCCACACTGTTAACTCGTAGGCGCACCGCCTCGATACGCCGTAATCCGGAGGCATAGATCATTGCGGCCATAAGCCCGGCGCCGCCATCGATGTGTTTCAATAACTCGGCGATTTCATGCCGTGTAAGAACCATGGGCAGCTTGCGTTGGCGCACCGCCCGGTTGAATACGCCCAGTGTGCCGAGGGGTTTGCTCAGGTATTTGTTGTATAAAAAGGCCAAGGCATTGAGCGCAATTTTCTGCGTGGCAACGGATACGTGACGCTCGACGGCAAGAAACTCCAGGAAGGCCACGACCTCCGCGGCCCCCATTTCCTTGGGATGGTGTCTGCGGTGGTAACGAATGAAATAGCGTATCCAGTACAGATAGCTGTCGATGGTGCGCTTGCCGTAATGATGGGGCAGCATGTGGCGCGCGAGGGCATCCATGAAGGGTGAAGTGGCCATGAATCCGTCCTTGACCTTGGTAATATTCAGGTGAGCTCAACATAGTTCAGGCTGGCCTGATTTTCCTGCGCTATTTAGAGCCAGCGGCTCTTTAGCTCGGAGGTGCTATAACTGATCGATATAACTTTATTGTAAATACAAAAGGATAGGAGGTAATCTCAGCGGTCATAAAAATTAACGAGGCCGCCCGCTAATATTTATTAGAAGGCCGCGAGGGCCTTCTTTATGAACTGTTATGGGCCAGGGCCAATGAAGTTTCGGGCGTGGCGAGCCTGCTCGTAGCTCCCTCTTTTCTCCGTAGCAGGAAATTGGTAGCGTCAGGTTCAGCAGCTACGAGCGTTGTGGTGAGTTCCAGATTGCCGGCTCTGATCAGGTTGGTTTCGTACTCGGCAAGTTTGGAAGGTATCGGGAAGTCAGGTAGTGCCGTTCTCAGCGGCGCCTTCAAATCAGGGATGGACATGGAGTTCAGCGATTTCGTTCTCAGTGGCAGTATGCTGCGGGTTGTGTCATTCGGCATTGGTGCTCGGTCGCGC
>DATMFX010000018.1:0-2885 GCA_035555995.1 Hyphomicrobiales bacterium
GCGAACTCTATGCGGCAGCCAAGGCGCTGGGCATCGCATTCGTGGACGCCCCCGTGTCGGGCGGCCAGGCGGGCGCCGAAAACGGCCTGCTCACCGTCATGTGCGGTGGCGACCAGCCCGCGTTCGACGCGGTGAAACCCGTGGCCATGGCCTTCTCGCGCGCCTTCACGCTCATGGGCGCACCGGGCGCGGGCCAGCTCACCAAGATGGTCAACCAGATCTGCATCGCGGGACTGGTGCAGGGATTGTCCGAAGGCATTCATTTCGCCAAGCGCGCCGGACTCGACATAGCCGCGGTGATCGACGTGATCAGCAAGGGCGCCGCCTCCTCCTGGCAGATGCAGAACCGCTGGGAAACCATGCAGAACAATCAGTTCGATTTCGGTTTTGCCGTGGACTGGATGCGCAAGGATCTCGGCATCGCGCTCAGCGAAGCCGAAAGCAACGGCGCGCAGTTGCCGATCACCCGCATCGTCGACGGCTACTACGCCGAAATCCAGAACATGGGCGGCAACCGTTGGGATACCTCGTCGCTCATCGCCCGCCTCGAAAAACTCTGACCTATCGACCCCGACCCACCCCGCGCGCGCCGGTTGCATGAACGCAACCGGCGCGCACGATTAAGCGTTGATTAATTCGCGCACGATGCGGCGCGCAGCAGGTACACCTGATTGACGCATGCGCCAACGCCGAGTAGAGTGGCCCGGTTCACTGGTTGGCCAGGTAGTTGCATGCGCGGTGGTTGCATGTCGTTACATGTCGATGCATAAGGTCGAGAGGTCATGCATTACGAAGATCAACAGTACGCCGAAAGGCAGGACGAGCACGCGCACATCCTTCGGCTCAATCTGGCAGGCCATCCCATCGAGTGGCTGACCTGGCAGGAAGCCACTACGCTCTACGCCCGAGAGCTCGTCACCTGGACCCTTGGCGACGCCATCCGCATCGTCTGGGGCGGCACTTCCCGCTCCGGTGAACGCAGCCGCATTCAACTCCACAGCATCATCGCCTGCGCCGGCCAGCTGTACAGCGGCCGCCCGCGCAAAGCCTCACTGAACAACCGCATCCTGTTCCGCCGCGACCAGAACCTGTGCATGTATTGCGGCAAGGAATTCGCCGACCGCGACCTGAGCTGCGACCACATCATTCCCACCTCACGCGGCGGCGGCAACACCTGGGTCAACGTGGTGGCCGCCTGCAAACGCTGCAACCACTACAAGCAGGACCGCACCCCCGAAGAAGCCGGCATGGAACTGCTCGCCCTCCCTTACGAACCCAACTCCGCCGAATACCTCGCCCTGGTCAACGGCAAACGCATACGCGCCGACCAGATGGATTTCCTCAAGGCCCAGTTCTCCAAGAACAGCCGGCTGTTGCATCTGCAATAACAAATCCCGCCAGCTGAAACACCGCTCAAATTCGCCACAAGCCTCTGCTGCTGCCTGTCCCATCCAGGGGCGTCGTAGGGCCATGGATGGCCCGAAGCCGAGCGCCACATGGATGTGCTTGCAGCGTACCCTGGATGGGACAGGCAGCAGCAGAGGCGCTCCAGATCGAAGTCACGTTCAAACCAACAAAAAATCCCGCAGCAACTGCTGCACCTCGGCAGGCTTTTCACTGTGCACCCAATGACCCGCCCCCTTCACCGTCACAATTTCAGCCCGAGGAAACTGCGCCCGCGTAGCCGCCTCATCCCGCGCCAACAGATAATTCGACTGCTCCCCCCGAATGAACAAAGCGGGCCCCTCGTAAACGCCACTATCGTCCGGCCACCCCGCCACCTCCGGAAACGCCCGCGCAATCACCGGTAGATTGATGCGCCAGCTGAAGCCCCCTTCGGCATCGCGTTGCAGATTCGTCAGCAAAAAATCCCGCACCCCCTTCTCCGGCACCCGCGTCGCCAGCCAGGCATCCGCCTCGGCGCGGTTTGCCATTTGCGCCAGCGGCAGCTCCAACAACGCCGGCAGCACGTCATCGCGGGTCTTGCGGTAATCCACCGGCGCGATGTCCACTACCGCAAGCCGCCGCACCAGAGCGGGCTGTTGCTGCGCCAGCAGCATCGCCGTCTTGCCGCCCATGGAATGCCCCACCACCGCCACTGGCCCCAGGTCCAGCGCGCGCAGCGTCTGTGCCACGTCGTCCGCCATGTCCTGCAGCGTCATGCTGTCGGCCCAGGGCGACTGGCCATGGTTGCGGGCATCGAACCCGTACACGGCAAAATCGTCCGCCAACTGCCGTGCATGCGCGCTCCAGTTGGCGTGATTGCCGTAGAGGCCGTGCAGGATCACCAGCGGCGGCCCCCCGCTGGAATATTGGCGGTAATACAGTTCCACGCGCGCTTACTCCAGGTGTTCCCGCACCCAGGCGAGCACATCGTCGTGGTGCGTCTTGGTGTTCACCTTCTCCATGACGTGGCGCAGCTTTCCGGCGGCGTCGATGATGAAGGTGGTGCGGTGCAGGCCCATGTACTCGCGGCCCATGAATTTTTTCAGACCCCACACGCCATACGCCTCGGACACCGAGTGATCCTCGTCCGACAGCAGCGTGAAGTTGAGCTTTTCCTTCTGTTCGAATTTTGCCAGCCGCGCCACGGGATCGTTGCTGATGCCCAGCACCTCGATGTTCAGCGCCTCGAGTGCACTGTGGCTGTCGCGCAGCCCACAGGCCTGCACCGTGCAGCCGGGTGTCATCGCCTTGGGGTAGAAATACACCACGACCACCTGGCCGCGATAATCCTTCAGGGAATGCTTTTCGCCGTGCTGGTCGGGCAGCGTGAACGGCGGGGCGAGATTGCCGATCTTTGGCAACGTCATGGAAACCTCCTGGGTCGATGTAAGGATGCCTATAGCGGTTTGGCAGATGATAAGCCGATGGCGTTTTGGGCG
>DATMFX010000019.1:0-5546 GCA_035555995.1 Hyphomicrobiales bacterium
GAAGCCGTGGGCGCCGCGTTCAACACCGAGATTACCGCCGCCTACCAGATTTCCGACAAGATGGCGCGCCATGATCGCCTCAGCGCCCTGCAGGCGCAGGCCGTCGAGCAGTTTGCCGGCGAGAGCGCGGCAGCGCCTGTCACTGCCGGCGAAGTACTGGCCGTGTTCTCCTCGCTGGAGAAGAAAACCGTGCGCAGCCGCATCATTGCCGGCCAGCCGCGCATCGACGGTCGCGACAACCACACCGTGCGTCCCATCGACGTGCAGGTGGGCGTGTTGAACAAGACCCACGGTTCGGCCCTGTTCACCCGCGGTGAAACGCAGGCGCTGGTGGTGGCCACGCTCGGCGCCCTGCGCGATGCGCAGATCATCGAGGACCTGTCCGGGGTGCGCAAAGACGCCTTCATGCTGCATTACAACTTCCCGCCGTTCAGCGTCGGGGAAACCGGTCGCATGGCGGGTCCGAAACGCCGCGAGATCGGCCATGGCCGTCTGGCGCGCCGTGGCGTGGCCGCGGTACTGCCGAGCGACGAAAGCTTCCCCTACGCCATTCGCGTGGTATCCGAGATCACCGAATCCAACGGTTCCAGCTCCATGGCATCCGTGTGCGGCACCTCGCTGGCGCTGATGGACGCAGGCGTACCGGTGAAGGCACCGGTCGCGGGCATCGCCATGGGCCTCATCAAGGAAGACAACGGCTTCGCGGTACTCACCGACATCCTGGGTGACGAAGATCACCTGGGCGACATGGACTTCAAGGTGGCCGGTTCCGCCAATGGCGTCACCGCGCTGCAGATGGACATCAAGATCCAGGGCATCACCGAGGAAATCATGGAAACCGCGCTGGAAGAAGCCTACAAGGCGCGTATCCACATCCTGGGCGAGATGAACAAGATCATCTCCGCGCCGCGCGAGGCGATCTCGCCGAACGCTCCCAGCATGGCGGTGATCAAGATTCACACCGACAAGATCCGCGACGTGATCGGCAAGGGCGGCGTGACCATCCGCGGCATCACCGAAGAAACCGGCGCCTCGGTGGACATCGACGACGACGGCAACGTGCGCATCTACGGCGAGGACGCCGATTCACGCGATGCCGCGCTGCTGATGATCCAGGCCATCACGGCGGAAGCCGAGATCGGCAAGACCTACAAGGGCAAGGTGTCCAAGATCGTCGATTTCGGCGCCTTCATCACCATCCTGCCCGGCAAGGACGGCCTGGTGCACATTTCGCAGATTTCGCAGGAGCGGGTCGAGAAAGTCACCGACCACCTCAAGGAAGGCCAGGAAATCTTCGTCAAGGTGCTCAAGATCGACGATCGCGGCAAGATCAGCCTGAGCATGAAGGAAGTGACCGAGGACGACAAAGCCGAGGCCTGAGCCTGGGTTTGCAGTCAACAAAAAGGGCAGCGAGAGCTGCCCTTTTTCGTTGTGCGCCGTGATATTGCGTTGACGTCGTGGCACGGTGATCTTCGCACGTGCCACGGCGGCGTGCCTAACCTAGCCAAGCACCGCCTTCAATACTTCCTGATGCTGCGCCGGCGTCAGGCGCGGGCCGAAGTGGCTCACGGTGGTGGCGGCGCCGAGGCTGGCGAGCTTGCCGGCGGTGGCGTAGTCGTGGCCGCTGGCAAGCGCATAGAGGAAGGCGCCGGCAAACATGTCGCCGGCGCCGTTGGCATCCACGGCCTTGACCGGTACCGGATCGATGGGGATGTGCCGCTCGCCGTCCACCACCAGCGCGCCTTTGGCACCTTGCGTGATCACCACCACCTTGGCGATCTGCTGCAGCGCGGGGATCGAAGCGGCGACCGACTCCACGCCGGCCCAGGTCATGGCTTCGATTTCGTTGGCGAACAGCAGGTCCACGCCCTCCCCGATCATGTTCTCGAAAGCGCCGCGGAAAAACTGCACCATGGCCGGATCGGAAAGCGTCAGCGCCGTCTTCACGCCGTTGGCCTCGGCGATCTTGCGCGCGTCCACCACGGCCTGGCAGCCGCTTGGGGAACTGGCCAGGTAACCTTCCATGTACAGGTAGTCGGAATTGCGCAGCGCTTCGGCGTCGAGGGCCTGCGAATCCAGCTCCGCGGAAATGCCCAGGAACGTGAGCATGGTGCGTTCGGTGTCGGGGCTGACCATTACCACGCACTTGCCGGTGGTGCCGTGGTCGCGGCCGCTGCCGAGGTTGGTGTGGATGTTGTGACTGCCGAGTTCCTGCAGGTAAAAGTCGCCTGGTTCGTCGTCGGCCACCTTGCAGCAGTAGTAGGTGTTGCCGCCGAACTGGGAAACGGCGTAGATCGTGTTGGCGGCGGAACCGCCACCGGCGCGCTTCTTGATGCCGAAGCGCTGTACCAGCCGTTCCAATAGAATGTTCTGCGAGGTTTCGTCCACCAGGGTCATCAGGCCTTTCTGGATGCCTTCCGCCTCCAGGAAATCGTCGGTGACGGAAAATTCGGTATCCACCAGGGCATTGCCCAGCCCGTAGACGTGGTAATGGTTCATCCGGGTTCCTTGTGCGTGAAAGGGGAAGCTCAGTCGAGCGTGGCGAACGCGGCCTCGGCGGCCGCCAGCGTGGCGTCGATTTCGGTTGGCGTATGCGCGGCCGACATGAAGCCGGCCTCGAATGCCGAAGGCGCCAGATACACACCGTGCCGCAGCATGGCGTGGAAGAAGCGGCGGAAGCTTTCCACCTGGCTCTGCATCACCTGCGCGAACGTTTGAATCTGCGTATTGGCGTTGAAGTACAACCCGAACATGCCGCCCACCTGGGTGGTGGTGAAGGGCACGCCGGCCTGCCGCGCCAGCGTTTGCAGGCCGTTCAAGAGCTGCGTGGTGCTGGCCTCGAGCGCGGCGTGGAAGCCGGGCTTGCTGATTTCCTCCAGCAGCACCAGACCCGCGGTAACCGCCAGCGGATTGCCGGACATGGTGCCAGCCTGGTACACGGGGCCAAGCGGGGCAAGCAGGTCCATGATGTCCTTGCGGCCACCGAAGGCGCCCACCGGCAGGCCGCCGCCGATGATCTTGCCGAGCGTGGTCAGGTCGGGCGTGATGCCGTAGCGCGCTTGCGCGCCGCCAAGCGCCACGCGAAAGCCGGTCATCACTTCGTCGAAGATCAACAGCGCACCATGTTGTCTGGTGATGTCGCGCAGGCCCTGCAGGAAGCCAGGCACGGGCGGCACGCAGTTCATGTTGCCGGCCACCGGCTCCACGATCAGGCAGGCGATCTCACCGCCGCGTTCCGAGAACAAGCGTTCCACGGCGTCGATGTCGTTGTAGGGCAGCACGAAGGTTTGCGCCGCGGTTTCCGCGGGAATGCCGGCCGAGTCGGGGTTGCCCAGGGTCAGCGCGCCGGAGCCGGCCTTGACCAGCAGCGAATCCACGTGGCCGTGGTAGCAGCCTTCGAACTTCACCACCTTGTCGCGTTTGGTAAAGCCGCGCGCCAGGCGCAGCGCGCTCATGGTGGCTTCGGTGCCCGAGTTCACCAGGCGCACGCTTTCGATGGCGGGAAGCAGCGCACAGATGCGGTCGGCAAGCTGCACTTCCAGCGCGGTGGGTGCGCCATAGGCCACGCCGCGTTCGAGCTGGCGGTGCAGCGCTTCCACGACCTGGGGAGGATTATGGCCGAGGATCATCGGCCCCCAGGCGCCCACGTAGTCGATGTAGCGATTGTCGTCTTCATCGAACAGGTAGGGGCCGCTGGCGCGCTTGAAGAACACTGGGTTGCCGCCCACTCCCTTGAAGGCACGCACGGGAGAATTGACGCCGCCGGGCGTGTGGAGCACGGCATCGGCGTAAAGCGCAATGGAGTTGGCGATGGAATAGGACATGGACAGGACCGTTCAGAAGGGTTTGACGACGACGAGGATCACGATGAGCAGCAACAGCACCACCGGTACCTCGTTGAAAAGCCGGAAATAGACGTGCGATTTATCATTGCGGCCATCACGCAGCTGCCTGAGGTGATGCCCGCACCAAAAGTGGTACACGATCAGCAGCGCCACGCCGCTGAGCTTGGCGTGCATCCAGCCCGCTTGCAGGTAATAGGTGGCGTTGTAGGACAGCGTCCACAAACCGAACACCACGGTGAGCACCAGCGAGGGCGTCATGATGCCACGATACAGCTTGCGTTCCATCACCTTGAAACGCTCCCGGCCCGCCTCGTCCTCGCATTGGGCGTGATAGACGAACAACCGCGGCAGATAGAACAGTCCGGCGAACCAGCAGACCACCGCCACGACGTGCAAGGCCTTGACCCATAACATGTTTGAAGCTCCGTACCAGGTTGTTGCAGTGCGCTGGACGGGCAGCGTGCGCGGCAATGTCGCGCCCCGCCGCCCTACACATTGGCTGCCCGAAGGGATGAGCAATTCATTTTAGCGGTCGATTTTATTATATTGACGCGCCCTGGCCAGCGTTTGCCGGGGACATTTGCGAATTCGGAGTAACACAAGGTGGAGATCAAAGCGGGTATCGTCGGGGCCACGGGCTATACGGGCGTGGAATTGTTGCGGTTTCTGGCGCTGCATCCTCAGGTGCGGGTCGAGGTGGTCACCTCGCGCGCCGAGGCCGGCCTGCCGGTGGCGGGACTCTTTCCCAACCTGCGCAAGTATGTGGACCTGGCCTTCACCGCGCCCGACGTCAAGGCATTGAGTGCCTGCGACGTGGTGTTCTTCGCCACGCCGAACGGCACCGCCATGACCCTGGTGCCCGCACTGCTCGAGGCCGGCGTGAAGGTGATCGACCTTTCCGCGGATTTCCGCATCAAGGATGTCAAAGTCTGGGAGCAGTGGTACAAGATGACGCACGCCTGCCCGCAATTGCTGGAGGAAGCCGTCTACGGCCTGTGCGAGATCAACCGCGATGCCGTCAGGGGCGCGCGGTTGTTGGCCAACCCCGGCTGTTATCCCACCTCGGTGCAGTTGGGTTTCATGCCGCTGCTCAAGGCCGGCGTGATCGATCCCACCAGCCTGATCGCCGACTGCAAGTCCGGCACCAGCGGCGCGGGACGCAAGGCGGAACTGGGCCTGTTGCACGGCGAAGTGGGCGAAAGCTTCAAGGCCTATGCCATCGGTGGCCACCGGCACCTGCCGGAGATCAAGCAGGGGCTGAATACCATCAGCGCCTCGCCGGTGGAGCTGACCTTTCTGCCGCATCTGGTGCCGATGATCCGCGGCATCCATGCGTCCCTCTACGCGCGGCTCACCGACAAGCATGTGGACCTGCAGGCGCTGTACGAGGATTTCTACCGGGGCGAACCTTTCGTCGACGTACTGCCGCCCGGCGTCGCGCCGGAAACGCGCTGGGTACGCGGCAGCAATCACTGCCAGTTGGCGGTGTGCCGTCCGCAACAGGGCGACACCGTGGTGGTGCTGGCGGTGGAAGACAACCTGGTCAAGGGCGCCGCCGGGCAGGCGGTGCAGAACATGAACCTGATGTTCTCGCTGCCGGAGACCACCGGTTTGAACGTCATCGCGGCCTTGCCCTAGGGGATCACGTGCGCGCGCCATCAATCACATCGCCCTGAGGCGCGCGCCATGGCAGTCGTCAAG
>DATMFX010000020.1:0-9476 GCA_035555995.1 Hyphomicrobiales bacterium
TAGCTGTTACCCGTGTGTTCCCGCGTCACGGTGAAGAACGCCACGTCATCCGAGCATTCCGCCGGACCATAGGCATTCACCAGGCCAATCGCCGGATGCCGCTCCAGCCATTGCCTGGCCAGCGGCGGCGGCATCGCCTCGCCCGTGGTCAGCAACCAGCGTAGATGCGGCAGCGCCACCTCGTCTTCGTCCAGCAGGCCCTTGATCAGCGAAGGCACACTTTCGAGCACGGTGATGCGCTCGGCGGCCAGCTGCGCCAGGAGCGCGCCGGGATCGCGGGAGCTTTCGTCGGGAATGATCGCCACGCGGGCGCTGAACAAGGGCGCGGCCAGGAACTGCCAGACGGAAATATCGAAGCACTGCGAGGCCGTCTGGGCGATGACGTCGCGCCCGGTCAGCGTCAGATAAGGCACCTTGCTCAATTGGTTGTTGAGCATGCCGCGCTGGGACACCATCACGCCCTTGGGCCGGCCGGTGGAACCGGAGGTGTAGATCACGTAGGCAAGATCGTTGCCGCCGCCGTAGCGGCCGGGATTGCCGTCCCGCGCCGCCGCCTCGTCCTGCTGCACGTCCTCCCACACCAGCAGGCGCGGACGCGGCGTGGCGCCGCAGCGCTCCAGCAACGTGGCGGCCAGCGCTGCCTGCGGCGCGGTGCACACCAGCACCGGCGCGCCGCTCGTGCGCAGCATGTCGGCCAGGCGCTGCGGTGGGTGTCCGGGATCCAGCGGCAGATAGCCGGCGCCGGCCTTGAAGGTGCCGATCATCATGCCCAGCAGCGGCAGGTCGCGTTCGGCCAACAGGGCGATCGGGCGATCCTGTACAGCGTCCAACCCAAGCAGGCAGTGGCCCAGGCGATTGGCCTGCCGGTTCAATTCGCCATAGGTCCAGGTGCGGTCACGGCAGGATGCGGCAATGCGCGCACCGTGGCGTACCACCTGCGCCTCGAACAGGTGAACGTAGCTGTGCAGCGGATAGTCGCGCTGGCTCCGGTTGCAGGCGTGCATGAGAAACTGCTTTTCGTCCTCGCTCACGAGCGGCACTGCCGCCACCGGCTGATCGATGCCGTCAACCAGCGCGAGCAGCAGGCGCTGGAACTCGCCCAGCATCGCCTCGATGGTTTCCCGCTCGAAATAACGCTGATCGTAGGAAAGATGCAGCCCCAACCGTTCGCCCGGATAACATACCGCGGTGAGCGGAAAATTGGTGTGCGTGCGTCCCGAGTCGGCACTGGCATTGAAGGCGCGTGCACGATCCAGCACGTCGATTTCCACCGGCGCATTCTCGAACACGAAGAGACTGTCGAACAGGGGCTCGCCCTTGGGCAGCTCGCTGCAATCCTGGATGTCGACCAGGGACAGATGTTCGTGATCGCGCAGTTCCAGGTTGTGCGCCAGCAGGTTGCGCAACCAATCGCCGACGGCACCTTCCCGCGCCATGGGAACCGCCACCCGCAAGGGGATGCTGTTGATGAACAGGCCCACCGTGCGCTGCAGATCCGGCAGATGCGCGGGACGCCCCGCCACCGTTACCCCGAACAGCACATCGCCCTGCCCGCTCAGGCGTTTCAGCATCAGCGCCCAGGCGCCCTGGGCGAACGTGTTGACCGTCAACTGCCGCTGCCGCGCCAGCTCCTGCAGGCGCCGGGTGTCCGCGACGCTCAGATGGCTGTGGCAATCGCCCACCACCATGCCGCCGCTGTCGCCCGCATGTTCGCGCAACAGCGGCCTGTCGCTGGCAATCGGCGTGGCGCCGCCGAAACCGCGCAGGTTATGGCGCCACCATTGCCGGCTGACCTCGGGGTCCTGCCCGATCAACCAGGCGATGTAATCGCGGTAACGTGGCGGAGTCGGCAGCACCGGCACTGGTTCTCCCGCGAGCAAGGCGCCATAGATGACGAAGAAATCCTGCATCAGCAGCGAACGGCACCAGGCATCGATCAGGATGTGGTGATTGCTCATGATGAACCAGTATCGCGCTTCCGCCACGCGGATCAGGCGCAGGTGGAACGGCGGTGCGTTCAGCAGATCGAAGCCGGCTTCGCGTTCAGTTTTCAGCAAATGCTGCAGGCGCTGTTCATTGTCCTCCTCAAAGGCATCGCGCCAATCGAGGTGATCCACCGGTACCGGATACTGCTTGTGCACGACCTGCACCATCGCCTCGCCGGCGTTCCAGTTGAAGGACGTGCGCAGCACTTCATGGCGCGCCGCCACCGCCTGCCACGCCTCGGTGAAACACTCAGAATTCAGCGGGCTGTCGATCCGGTAGCGGTCCTGCATGTAGTAGATGCCCGTGCCCGGTTCCAGCAGGGTGTGCAGCAACAGCCCTTCCTGCATGGGGGTCAACGGATAGATGTCTTCGATTGCCGTGGCCGGCACCGCCAATGCGTCCAGCTGCGCCTGGCTCAAATGCGCCAGGGGGAAGTCCGACGGCGTGACGCCGGCAACGCCGTGCGCCAAGCAATGGTCGATGAGGTCCTCCAGCACCTGCTGGTAGGCATCCGCGAGCTTGGCGATGGTGGCGTCGCGATAACGCGCGGCGCTGTAGGTCCAGTGTACGGACAGCTCCCCGCGCTGCACCTGGGCATCCAGCGAAATCCAGTTGGGCAGCGGCGCGGCGGGATCACGTTTGTCCGCCACCGGCGTATCCGCCAGATGGAACAGGTTTTCCGGGGCTGCGCCCTGATCGGTCTGGCCCAGGTAGTTGAAGGTGAGCCGCGCCTCGGGCAACCCCGCCATGGCCTGGCGGGTCGTCTCGTCCGCCAGGTAGCGCAGGATGCCGTAGTTGGCCGCATGCGGCTGCACGGCGCGCAACTGTTCCTTGACTGCCTTGATACTGGCGCCGAGTTCTTCCGCGCCGGGCGTCAGGCACAGAGGATAGGGCGTGGTGAACCAGCCGGTGGTCCGGGTGAGGTCCAGGTCGTCGGCCAGTACGTCGCGGCCGTGGCTTTCCACTTGCAGCAGCGTCGAACCCTGGCCGGTCCAGGCACATAGCGTTCTGGACAAGCCAGTCAATAAAAGATCGTTGACCTGCGTGCGATAGGCCTGGGGCGCGCGCTGCAATAAAGCCTGGGTGCGTTCCCGGCTCAACCGCAAGGTAACCGTGGCTGCGTACCGTTCCAGGTTCCCGCCGGCGGGAAAATCACAGGGGAATGCCGCCGGTTCCGCCGCTTGGTCCACCCTGGCAGCGGCGCCAAGGTAGTGCTGCCACCAGGCAAGCGCCGTCGGCAATGCCGCGCTTGCGGCATACGCATGCAGCCGCGCCGTCCATTCGCCGAAGGCGCTGGTTTTTGCCGGCAATCGCACGGGTTCACCTGCCTGCAGCTGCCGATAGCCGCGTTGCAGGTCTTCGAGAAGAATGCGCCAGGACACGCCGTCCACCGCCAGGTGGTGGATGGCCAGCAACAGGCGTTGACGGCCGTTCGGCGCCTCGCACAACAGGCCGCGCAGCAAAGGCCCTTCAGTCAGGTCCATGCCATGTTGCAGGGCAAGGCAGTGCTTGCGCGCGATCCTGGAGAGAGTCTTCACCCGTTCGATGCGCAGCAGTGGGCCTGCTGGCGCCGTGTCCGGTGCCCGATACTGGGCCAGCCAATGGCCGCCGTGCTGGCTGAACGCCAGTCTCAGACTGTCATGGTGCAGCACCACCCGTTGCAGGGCTTGCTCCAGCAGCGCCGCATCCAGGAACTCGTCCACCTCCAGCCACAGTGCCTGGTTCCAGTGCTGCGGATGCGGCACACCGGTTGCGAAGAACCAGTGCTGGATCGGCGCCAGCAATACCGGTCCGGCGAGCGGCTCCTGCGCGGCGGGATGCGGCGCCTGCTCCGCCTCGGCAGTCGTAGCGACCGTTGCCAATGCACGAATCGTCTGGTGCTGGAACAGGTCGCGCGGCTTGAAATGGATGCCTTGCTGGCGCGCGCGGCTGACAACCTGGATGGACAGTATGGAATCGCCGCCGAGTTCGAAGAAGTTGTGGTCAAGCCCCACGCCGTTCACGTTCAGGACCGATTCCCAGATCGCCGCCAGCGCGCGCTCGAGGTCGCTGCGCGGCTGCGCATAGCGCTGCTGCCACGCCGCCTCCGGCGCCGGTAGCGCCTTGCGATCGAGCTTGCCGTTGGGCATCAGCGGCAGACGGTCCAGCAGCAGCAATTGCGTGGGCACCATGTAGTCCGGCAACTGCCGCTGCAACTGTGTCTTGATCGCGGCTTTCAGATCATCGGCGCTCCGCGCGGCATCACCCCCCGGCGCCACATAAGCCACCAACTGCAGATGCCCCTCGTGTTCGAGCGCAAGCACCGCGGCTTCCCGCACGTCGGGCAAGGCAAGCAGGCAGGCTTCGATCTCGCCCAGCTCGATGCGGAAGCCGCGTAGTTTTATCTGGTCGTCACGGCGGCCCACGTATTCCACCAGGCCATCGCCGTTCAGGCGCACCAGGTCGCCGGTGCGATACAACCGCTCCACGCCGGGTTCGGCGCCGTAATCCCCTGCAAAGGGATTGGGAACAAAACGTTCCGCACTCAACGCCGGCCGCGCGTGGTAGCCGCGCGCCAGCCCCTCCCCGCCGGTGTACAGTTCGCCGATGGCGCCCGGCGGCACCGGCTGCAGATTCTCGTCGAGAATATAGGCCACGCGCTCACCCACCATCCGGCCGATCGGCAGGCTTGCCGCGCCCGGCTGCGGCGGCGCCACCACGTCGGCCGCCAGCGGCATCACCACGGATTCCGTGGGGCCGTAGGCATTGACGAAGCAGGCCGGCTGGAACGTCTGCTGGATCACCTGCCAGTGTTCGCCCGTCAAGGCTTCGCCGCCGGTGATGCACAGGCGCACCCGCCAAGGCGCCAGCTCTTCGGAAGAATTGGCATTATGGTTCACCCACTGCGCCAGTTGCGCCCCGTAGCTGGGCGTGAACCCCAGGATGGTGACCGCGTGCGCGGGGATCAGCGGCGCGATTTCCTCCACCGCCCACTGCCCCTGGGCGCGTAGTACCACGCTGGCGCCGCACAACAGCGGCGTCAGCAGCCGCTCGGTGGCGGCGTCGAAATTGATGGAATAGAAGTGCAGTTCGCAGTCGGCGGCCGTCATGCCGAAGCGTTCGATCACCGCCCGGCAGTGCATGCCCAGCGCCGCGTGATCGACCACCACGCCCTTGGGCCGGCCGGTGGAACCGGAGGTATAGATCACGTAGGCCTGGTGCCGCGGCAGCGTCAGGTCCTTCGGCGCGTCAGCGGGATAATCCTGCAGAAGCACCGCTTCGTCTTCCACGCACCAACGTCCAATCCCGTCGGGCAAGGCGCCGGCAGTCGCGAAAAAGCGCCGGTGCCCCAGCAGCAGCATGAGGCCGCTGTCTTCGATCATGTAATGCAGGCGCTCCGGCGGATAGTCCGGATCGAGCGGCACGTAGGCCGCGCCCGCCTTGAGGATTGCCAACAGCCCGACCACCATATCGATCGAACGTTCCATGGCCAGGCCTACCCGCCGTTCCGTGGTCACGCCAAGTTCGCGCAGGCGATGCGCCAGTTGGTTGGCACGCCGCTCCAGCTCGCCATAGCGGCAAGTCTCTCCTTCCACGATCAAGGCTGGCGCCTCGGGCGTGGCGGCGGCCTGTTGCGAGAACCAGCGGTGTACCGGCAACCCCGCCATTGCGTGCCGCGCGGGGATAGTGGCCGGCGTGGGATCGAGGTGGTGAACGAGCTGGTGCCGCTCATCCGTATCGAACATAGCCAGTTCGGCCACGGGCCGCGACGGTTCCGTCAACAGCGCCGCCAGCAGGTTGCGCCAATGCGCGGCCATTGCCGCCACCCTGGGTTCGTCGAAAAGGTCGGTGCTGTAGGTCAGGCAACAGCGCATGCACCCGTCCAGCGCGGTAACTTCCAGGTTGAGGTCGAACTTGATGGCACGCGCGTCGTTGACCAGATAATCCACCGTCATTTCGGCCAGCTCGCGCGTCTGCTGGAACTGCCAGCGCTGCACGTTGCACATCACCTGGAACAAGGGGTTGTAGGCGGCGCTGCGCGGCGGTTGCAGGGCATCCACGAGCTGGTCGAAAGGCAGGTCCTGATGGGACTGGCCGTCGATCACCGTTTGCCGCACCTGCGCCAACAGCGCCTCCACGGTCATCTCGCCACTCAGCCGGCAACGCAGCACCTGGGTATTGAGGAAGGCGCCTATCAGCCCTTCGCTTTCCGGCCGGATGCGATTGGCCACCGGCGCGCCGATGCGCAGGTCGGACTGCCCGCTGTAGCGGTACAGCAGAATGGCCAGCGCCGTTACCGCGGTCATGAACAACGTGGTGCCGTGCGCGGCGTTGAAGGCGTCGACGCGCACCGCCAGCGCGTCGTCCAGATCGAAGCGATACAACCCGCCCCGGTGGCTTTGTATCGGCGGCCGGGGCCTGTCGCTTGGCAAAGCCAAGAGCGGGTGTTCATCGCCGAGCTGCTGCCGCCAATAGGCCAGTTGCCGCGCGCCCTCGCCCGCGTCCAGCCAGCGGTGTTGCCAGACGCTGTAGTCCAGATACTGCACCGGCAGCGGTGGCAGCGGTGACGGCTGATCGGCCAGGAAGGCTTCGTAGAGCGCGGCCAATTCGCGGGCGAAGATATCCATGGCCCAGCCTTCGGTGACGATGTGGTGCAGCGTCAATACGAAGTAATGTTCCTGCGGCGAAAACCGCACCAGGCAGGCGCGCAACAGCGGGCCGTGCACCAGATCGAAGGGTTGGTGCGCCTGCGCGTCCGCCAGGGTTTGCAGCCATTCCTGCCGCGCCTGCGGTTGCAGGTGGGAAACGTCATGGCGCTGCAGCATGAATGCCGTCCGCTCCGTTACCTGCTGCACCGGTACGCCGCCGACGTCGGGAAACGTGGTGCGCAGCGTTTCGTGGCGCTGAATCAGCGCGTCCAGCGCCGCCTCCAACACGTCCGCATCGAGCGCGCCGCGAAAGCGCGCCATGCCGCCGACGTTGTAGGCCGGGCTGTCCGGCTCCAGTTGCCACAGGAACCATAATCGCTGCTGGGAATGGGCCAATGGTACCGGCTGGCTGCGGTCGATGAGTTCGATCGGCGGCTGCCGGTTGATCGCACCAGCCCGCTGCAGCTGTCGCACCTGTTCGACGTAGTCCGCCAGGCGGCTGGCCTCGAACAGGGTCCGCAGTGGTAGGTCCACGTCGCAGTGCTGGCGGGTACGCGCCACGATCTGCGTGGCCAGCAGTGAATGGCCGCCGAGCGCGAAGAAGTCGTCCTCGAGCCCGACGCGGGTCACCGCGAGCACGGTTTGCCAGATGTCCGCGACTTTCCGTTCCAGTTCCGCCACCGGCGCGCGATAGGCGCGCGTCTTCAGCACCGGTTCGGGCAGCTGGCGGTAGTCCAGCTTGCCGCTCGGGGTCAGCGGCATGGCATCCAGCGCCAGCAGCTGCGCCGGCACCATGTAGTCGGGCAGCACCTGCCGCAGCGCCGCCTGCAACTGTTCGGGTTCCGGCGCCTGGGCATCCTGCACGGTGAAATAGCCGATCAACTGCCGGCTGCCGTTGGCGGCCGTATGCACCCGTACCGCGGCCTGGGCCACGCCATCGAGAGCGCGCAGGCGCGCTTCGATTTCACCCGGCTCGATCCGCAAACCGCGCAGCTTGACCTGATGGTCCAGGCGCCCAAGAAATTCCAAGGCGCCGTCGTGCTGCCAGCGCGCCAGGTCGCCGCTGCGGTACAGCCTGGCACCGGCGGCGCCTTCATCGGCAAAGGCATCGGGCACGAAGCGCAGCGCGGTCTGGGCGGCATTGCCCTGATAGCCGCGAGCCAGGCCCGCGCCACCAATGCAGAGTTCGCCCGGCACGCCGGCCGGCAGCAGATTCAGCTCGCCATCCAGCACCCGGCACACGGTATCACCCAAAGGCCTGCCGATCGGAGCGCGTTCGCCATCTTCCGTACCGCATTGCCAATAGGTGGCGTTGATGGTGCTTTCCGTGGGGCCGTAGCGGTTGTGCAGCACTACGCCAGGCAGCTTCGCCAGCACGTCGTCACGCAGCGCGGCGGACAGCGTTTCGCCCCCGGAAAAGAGATAGCGCAGCGAGCCGCAAGCGGACACGCCGGATTCGGCAATGAACTGCTGCAACAATGACGGCACGAAATGCAGCACCGTGACCCGATGCTGGGCGGCCAGTTCCACCAGGCGCCGCGGATCGCGGTGTTCGCCGGGCGCGGCCAGCACCAGGGTGGCGCCGGCCAGTAAAGGCCAGAAGCATTCCCACACCGAGACGTCGAAGGTGAGCGGCGCTTTCTGCAACAGCACGTCGTTTTCGTCCAGGCGATAGGTGTGCTGCATCCAGGCCAATCTTGCGCTCACCGCGGCATGACTCACCGCAACGCCCTTGGGCCTGCCGGTGGAACCGGAGGTATGGAGCACGTAGGCCAGGCTGTCGCCGTGCAGCGCAATTTGCGGCGTCTGGTCCGGCCAGGCGTCGAGATCGAGCGTATCCAACGCGACCACGTCGATAGTGGCCCGCAGATCGGCCGGCGCCTCGCCGCGGGTGAGCAGCACGGGCGCCGCGCAATCCGCGATCATCTCGCGCAGGCGTGCCGGCGGATGGCTGCCGTCCAGCGGCAGGTAGGCGCCCCCGGCTTTGAGGATCGCCAGCAAGGCGATCAGGAGTTGCGGCGAACGATCGATGAGCACCGCCACGCAGACGTCCGGCCCCACGCCTCGCGCGCGCAGGCAATGCGCCAGCCGGTTGGAAGCGTCGTGAAGTTCACCGTAATGCAGGGAACCGCCGTCCCAGGCCAGCGCTATCCGCTCCCGCTGCGCCTGCATGCGCTCGGCGAGCAACTCCGGCAACACGCGTAACCCCGACGCGCGGGGCGCCTGGCCCCATTGCAGCAACGTGTTGCGCTCATCGGCGGTGGCCAATTGCAGTTCGCCGATGGCAAGGCGTGGATCGGCCGCCACCTGCCGCAGCAGCGCCAGGAACTGGGCGGCGATGCGCGCCGCGGCGGCGGCATCGAACAGGGTTTCCGCATAATCCAGATGCAGCGACAAACGGCCCTGCCCGTCTTCTTCCGTCTGCAATTGCAGATCGCATTTGGCTTCGCGGCTGTACCACGGCAGCTCTTCCACCTCGAGACCGGGCAGCTGACCCAGGGCGCTCAGGTGCCGCTGCTGGTGATTGAACAGCACCGTGAACAAGGGCTGGTCCACGGCTTTGCCATCCTGTGTCGTGCGCTGGGCGGCCAGTTGATCGATGGGCAATTCCTGGTTCGCCTGCGCCGCGATCGTGGCCGCCTTCGCCGCCGCGAGTATTTCAGTGAAGGAGGCACGCGGCCGCAGTTGGCCGCGCAGCACCAGCGTGTTGACGAAAAAGCCCACCACGCCCTGAACCTGCGACAAACGGCGATTGGCGCTGGGCACGCCGATGCGGATGTCCTGCTGGCGCGTGTAGCGGTGCAGCAAGGCCATGAACGAGGCCAGCAGCATCATGAACGGCGTGGCCTGGCGCGCCTGGGC
>DATMFX010000021.1:0-4395 GCA_035555995.1 Hyphomicrobiales bacterium
GGCCGAGGCCGAAGTGGAGAGGCAGAGCGCATTTTGTGCGGAGGTGAAGGCACAACTGCAGCGCACATTGCCCGAGTACATGGTGCCCAGCCAGTACCTGTTGTTGGTCACCCTGCCGCTGACACCCAACGGCAAGCTGGACCGCAAGGCCTTGCCGGCGGTGGAAGGCAATGTCTTGCAGCGGACCTACGAAGCGCCGGCGACACCGCTGGAAGAACAGCTTGCCGCGATCTGGCAGAACGTACTTAGCATCGAGCGGGTTGGACGCCAGGACAACTTTTTCGAACTTGGCGGTAACTCCATATCGGCTGTGCGCCTGGTTTCCAGCATCAAAGCGAAGATGGATGTCCACGTTCCCCTGCGTCTCCTTTTCGAGAGATTCACTCTGGAGAACCTCGCCGCTCATGTCGAGGGAGCAGGCTTGCAACTGACCGACGCGGGCATGTCCGACATTGAAAACCTGATGGATGAATTGATAGAGGGTTCAGCGTGACCATTGATAGAGCAAAAGCCGCACGGATTGCGAAGCGTTTCATCGGTTTGCCAGCGGAGCAGCGCCGCCGGGTTCTGGAGCAGATGCAGGAATCCGGACAACGCTTCGAGCTTTTGCCTATTGTCGCGGTCAGGCATGAAGTCGAGCACATCCCGCTCTCCTATGCGCAGCAAAGACTGTTGTTCGTATGGCAGCTCGATCCACAGAACAAGTTCTATAACGTGCCCACCGCGGTACGCCTGCGAGGCACGTTGAACGAGCCGGCCCTGCGCCGAGCCTTCGAGTTGCTCGTGGCCCGCCATGAGGTATTCAGAACCCGTTTTCATGCCATCGATGGTGTGTTTTATCAAACCGTGGATGACTCCCGATTGCCGGAGATGGAGCTCGTCGACGTTCAGGGTGCGAAAGGCGCCGAAGCGGAGTCCGTGCTCCAGACTCTTGTGGAAGAAGAGCTCAGCCAACCCTTCGATCTGATCGAAGGGCCCCTGCTGCGCATCAGGCTTTTTCGTCTGGCGGAAGCCGACCATGTCCTGACCGTCTGCATGCATCACATCATTTCGGATGGTTGGTCGGGGCAATTGCTGATGGAGGAATTCGTTCGCCTGTACGAAGCGCTGATCAGGGGAGTCGAGCCGGCGTTGACACCGTTGCCGATTCAGTACGCCGACTACGCCATCTGGCAGCGCAGCTGGCTGGAAGCCGGGGAGGGCGAGCGACAGCTGAATTACTGGAAGACGCAGCTTGGCTACGAGCACGCTCCACTGCCGTTGCCCTTCGATTTCGAGAGGACGAACGTTCGAAGTCACGATGGCGCCATGCACCAGATCGAAATCGGCAGGGAACTTGCCGATGCTCTGAAAGCCCTTGCGCGGGCGCGGGGCTGTACGTTGTTCATGGTCATGACAGCGGCGCTGGCAGTGACCTTGGCCCGTTACAGCGGACAGACGGACATCCGGATCGGAGCACCCAATGCCGGGCGCAATCGCGATGAGTTCGAAGCTCTGATCGGGTTCTTCGTCAATACCCAGGTGTTGCGTGTGGAGGTCGACGAATGCCGCTCCTTCCTGGATCTGCTGGCCACGGTCAAAGAGGTGGTGACGGGTGCCCAGGCGCATCAGGAGCTGCCCTTTGAACAACTGGTCGATGCCCTGGTCCCGGAACGTAACCTTGGCTATAACCCCTTGTTCCAGGTGAAGATCAACCAGAACATCGCCACGGGCGCCATCAGCAACGATCGGCAGGCTTTGAAGATCAGCGGTCTGCGTGTCGAGGAGTTGCCGCCTCCCGGCGGCAATGCGCATTTCGATTTGGCGCTGGATTTCACCGATGCCGCTGAGCGGCTGTATGCTTCTTTCACCTATGCCACCGATCTGTTCGCCCGCGGCACCATCGAGCGGATGGCGCTGTCTTTGCGCAGCCTGCTCGAAGCCCTGGCAAACGATCCACGGCAACGCATCGCTGACGTTGCCGTGCCGCTGCCCGGCTGCATTGACAACCAGTCGTCATGTTATACGCACGCGGATTACCTGGCGTTGTGGCAGGAAGGTTTGAAGGCTGGTCGCGGCAAGCCAGCGCTGCGCCACGGCGAAGCAGTGCTCGATTACGCCGCCTTGGAATCCCAATCGAATCAGTTGGCGGGTTATCTGCGCGAATGTGGCGTCGCGCCGGGAACCACAGTGGCGGTGTGTTTGCCATGCTCCATCGAGTGGGCCGTGAGCTTGCTCGCCGTGATGAAGGCCGGCGCGGTTTATCTTCCGTTGGACAACGAGCAGCCGCTGGAGAGATTGCAGTACCTCGTGCGGGACAGTGATGCGACCCTATTGGTGCATCAGGATGGCGACGACAAGGTCGATCAGCTCGAAGGTGTGCGAACTCTCGCATTCAGGTCCGAATCGTGGCAGCACCAAAGCGATGAGTTTGCACCGCCTCCGCTGCATGCGTGGCAGCCTGCCTACATCATCTATACCTCTGGTTCCACGGGGAAACCGAAGGGTGTAGTCGTCAGCCACGGCGCGCTGAGCAACTATGTTCAGGGTGTTTCCGACCGCTTGCGGTTTGTGCCGGATGCCAGCATGGCGCTGGTATCGACTGTTGCCGCGGATCTCGGCCACACCATGGTGTTCTGCGCCTTGGCGCATGGCCGGCTTTTGCATCTGTTGCCACGGCATTTCGCTTTCGATCCGCAGGCGTTGGCCAGCTATATGGCAGCGCATCGGGTCGACATCCTGAAGATCGTGCCCAGCCATCTGCAGGGGCTGCTACAGGCGGAACAGACGCAGCGCATACTGCCGCAGCACGCCCTGGTGCTGGGCGGTGAAGTTTGTACCTGGGCGCTGATGGAAAAGATTCACCGATTGCAGCCCAACTGCAGAGTCATCAACCATTACGGACCCACTGAAACCACGGTGGGCGTCTGTGCCCATGAGGTGGAACGGTGGGATGGTGGCAAGGGTAATGTTCCCATCGGTTCGCCATTGCCGAACAGTATCCTGCGCATACTCGACGATTACCTGAATCCGGTTCCGGAAGGCGTGGTGGGAGAACTCTATGCCGGCGGGGCGGGACTCGCGCAGGGCTACGAGGGAAAGGCGGCATTGACTGCTGAACGCTTCGTTCCGGATTCCCATGCCGTGAATGGCGCGCGTATTTATCGCACCGGCGATCGCGTCATGGCGCGGCAGGGGGAAGTGGAGTTCCGGGGCCGGGCCGACGATCAGGTCAAGATTCGCGGTTATCGCGTCGAACCCAACGAGGTCGCAGGCGCTCTGCAGGCAATAGAGGGAATACAGCAGGCTCTGGTGCTGGCCGTGCCCACCGACGACGATGGCGGGCATCTGCAACTGGTAGCGTATTGCGTGTCCGATGCCGCGGTGAATACCGATGAGATACGACAGCAGCTGAAAACCCGCATTCCCGACCACATGCTGCCCTCCAGCCTGGTTCTACTGGACAGCATCCCGCTCACCCCCAACGGCAAGGTGGACCGCCAAGCACTGGCCCGAATGCGCACCAAGGAGCAATCGGCCTACCAGGCGCCCCAGGGAGAACTGGAGCAACTCCTGGCGGAGGTCTGGTGCGACGTGCTGGGAACAGCGCAGGTTGGGCGCCAGGACAACTTCTTTGCCCTGGGGGGAGATTCGATTCTCATCCTGAAAGTCGTTGCGCGGGCCCGCAAGAGGGGGCTGCGCCTGACACCACGGCAACTGCTGGAGCATCAGGTACTCGCTGATCTCGCCGCTTCCTTGGCGGACACGGGGGAACCTTCCATTGCAACGGATTCTTTTCCTGTCATACCCCGCGATGAGCGCACTCTCCCGCTTGCCTGTTCGTACTCCCAGGCCCGCATGTGGTTTCTTTGGCAACTGGACCCCGAAAGCACCGCTTACCACATCACTCGCGCCCTACGGCTGCGTGGTGCTCTGGAGGCGCAAGCCTTGCGTGAAAGCTTCTCCGCACTTGTGGCGCGTCATGAGTCACTGCGCACGGTATTCCGTCTTTCCGCCAACGGCCAGGCGGAACAACTCATTTCCACCGCCGGGAAATTTGCATTCGACATCACGCAGGTGGATCTGAGCACCGTGAAAACCTCATCCGCAGAGCAGGAAGCCCAGACGCAGACGGAAGCCAGGAGGTTGCATGAAATGCCCTTTGATCTTGCCCAAGGGCCCTTGCTGCGGGTGGGCCTTATCCGGTTGCGGGCAAACGAACATGTATTGATCGTGGTGATGCATCACATTATCTCCGACGGCTGGTCTATGCAGATATTGGTAGATGAGTTGATGGCCCACTATCAAGCCCGCATGGCGGATACTCCCCTGCAGTTGCCCGCGTTACCCATTCAATACGCCGATTATGCCGTCTGGCAGAAGCGGCGCTTGGAGGCGGGCGAGCAGAATGCGCAG
>DATMFX010000022.1:0-4931 GCA_035555995.1 Hyphomicrobiales bacterium
ACTTCCGCGCCGAGCCGGGCGAAGTCCGCGGAGAGAATCGAGGGGGCAATCAGATAGGGCGAAGCGGACATGGGGAGGACTGCGCTAAGTGTCTGAAAATCGTGGCGCATTGTACCGGCTTCTTGGGTTTCGCTCTAGCGAATGAACAGGGGTGGGGGCCGGCGTTGTATCATGCGCCTCGCGCCTTCACCGCAAACGAACCCCGACTCATGCCACTGACCGCCCTGGCCGCCGTGTTGCTGGCCGCCTGCACCCACGCCCTGTGGAACCTGGCCGCCAAGCGCGCCGCGGCTTCGCGGCACTTCGTCTGGTTCTATTCCACCCTGTCCTGCCTGATCTGGGCGCCGGTGGTGGCCTGGATCGTCTGGAGCACCGAACCGCAGTTCACGCGCATCCATTGGCTGGCGCTGAGCGCCACCGCCACCCTGCACCTGGGCTATTCGCTGATGCTGCAGGCCGGCTACCGCGCCTCGGACCTGTCGCTGGTGTATCCGCTGGCGCGCGGTTCCGGGCCGCTGCTGTCGTTCTTCCTGGCGGTACTGCTGCTGGGAGAGGCCATTTCCTGGCTGTCCATCCTGGGCGTGCTGCTGGTGGTGGGCGGCATCGTGCTGGTGTCGGGATTACTGCAGCGACGCCATCGCGCGCCCCGACGCGGCATTGCCTATGGCCTCGGCACCGGCTGTTTCATCGCGGCCTACACCATCAACGACGGCTGGGCGGTCAAGGTGCTGCTGATCTCGCCGGTGATCGTCGATTACTTCGGCAATTTCGTACGCATGGTGGTGCTTGCGCCGCGCGCCTGGCAACGGCGCGGCGAAGCGCTGCTGGAACTACCGCGTTTCATCCGGCCGGCCCTGGTGGTGAGCGTGCTGGGACCGCTCGGCTACATCCTGGTGCTGTACGCCATGCGCATCGCGCCGATCAGCCACGTGGCGCCGGCGCGGGAACTGGCCACGCTGGTAGGCACCTTTCTCGGCGCCCATCTGCTGCGCGAACAGGCGGCGCCCGCCCGCATCCTCGGCGCGCTGTGCATCGTGGCGGGCGTGGTGAGCCTGGCGTTGACGGGTGAGTAATCTGTCTCCGTAACCCGCTAGAACCTACAGCAGATACTGAACAGCAGTCGGTGCGCGGCCCCGCTTGCGGAACGTTGGAGCGCTTTCCCGTCGGGTGCAAGCGCGGAAGGGAGCGAGGACTGTCTGAGCCGCGCAGCGGCGAGTTCCGCAGCGCCGCGCTTGTGCCCGACGGGGCGGAAGTGGAGCAAGCGGGGCCGCGCACCGACTGCCTGCCACTATTCGAGGCCCCCCCCCTTTTTCTCCCAAATTCAGTGGTTGGAAAAGCCAACCAGCAACGGCGGACTTTCCAGCATTGCAAAGGCAGGGCTCAGCCCCATATTCTTCAGCAGTTGTCCGCGCATCGTCACCAACGGAGGTTTTCATGTTGCGACTGCTCCTGTTCTTCGGCACCAACATCGCCGTGCTGGTGTTGATCTCGGTGGTATTCCAGCTGCTTGGGCTGCAGGGTCTGTTGCAGGCCAACGGTGTCGATCTGGACCTTGGCGCCCTGCTGGTCTATTCCGCCGTGATCGGGTTTTCGGGCTCGATCATCTCGCTGCTGCTGTCCAAGTGGATGGCCAAGCGCAGCATGGGCGTGCAGGTGATCGCCCAGCCACGCAGCGAATTCGAGCGCTGGCTGGTGCAGACCGTGGCGCGCCAGGCGGAAAAAGCCGGCATCGGCATGCCCGAGGTGGGCGTGTTCGAGCAAAGCGCACCCAACGCCTTCGCCACCGGCTGGAACAAGAACGCGGCGCTGGTGGCGGTGAGCTCGGGCCTGGTGCAGCAGATGAACCGCGAGGAGATCGAGGCCGTGTTGGGCCACGAGATCAGCCACGTGGCGAATGGCGACATGGTCACGCTGACCCTGATCCAGGGCGTGGTGAACACCTTCGTGGTGTTCCTGTCGCGCATCATCGGCCACGTGGTGGACCGGGTGGTGTTCAAGGTGGAGCGCGGCCACGGGCCGGCGTTCTTCATCGTGTCCATCGTGGCGCAGATCGTGCTGGGCATCCTGGCGCAGATGATCGTGATGTGGTTCTCGCGCTGGCGCGAATACCGCGCGGATGCCGGTGGCGCCGCGCTGGCGGGCCGCCCACGCATGGTGGCCGCGCTGCGCCGGTTGCAGCAGTCGCAGCCCGGGCAACTGCCTGGCGAGCTGGCCGCGTTCGGCATCAACTCGGCCGGCATCAAGGAACTCTTTTCCAGCCACCCGCCGCTGGAAGCCCGCATCCGCGCCCTGGAACAGCGCGGCTGATCAGGCCGCGTAACCGCCGCAGCGGCGCAGGTAATCCACCAGCGCCGCTGCCGGCAACGGCTTGCTGAAGTAATACCCCTGCACCACGTCGCAGCCCTGCGCCGCCAACAGCTGCAACTGCCCCGCCGTTTCCACCCCTTCCGCCACCACTTCCAGTCCCAGGCTCTTGCCCATGCGGATGATGGTTTCGGTGAGCACGCGGTCCTCCTCGTCGGTTTCGATGTCGCGAATGAAGGATTTGTCGATCTTCAGCGTATCGAGCGGAAAGGTCTTGAGCTTGGCCAGCGAAGAATGGCCCGTGCCGAAATCGTCGATGGCGATGCCGATGCCGAGCTGGGAAATCGCGCGCAATTGCTGCTGGGCGCGCAGGGCGTTGTGCATCACGGTGCTTTCGGTGATTTCCAGTTGCAGCAACGTGGGATCCAGCCCGCTGCCATGCAGCAGCCCTTCGATGGTGCCGATAAGCGCAGGGTCGGCGAACTGCCGTGGCGAGAGGTTCACCGCCACCGTGAACGACGGCAGCCCGGCCTCGCGCCAGCGCCGCAGCTGAATGCAGGCCTGTTCCAGGGCCCAGCGTCCAAGCGGAATGATGAGGCCGCTGTCTTCCGCCACCTGGATGAAATCGGCCGGCGGCACCAGCCCAAGTTCCGGGCTCTGCCAGCGCAACAATGCCTCCACGCCGCACACCTGCCGGGTGGCGAGGCGAATCTTCGGCTGGTAGTGCAGGCTGAATTCGCGCGCCTCGATGGCGCGGCGCAGTCCCAGTTCCATCGCCAGCTGTCTGGCGCCCTGCCCCTGGCTGCCTGCGTGATAGCACTGCGCCGCGTTGCCGCCTTCCTCCTTCACGTTGAACAGCGCCAGCGCGGCTTTCTTCAGCAAGGCCTGCTCATCGGGGCCGTCCTGCGGAAACTGGCTGATGCCGAGGCTGGCGGTAACCTGGCATTCCTTGCCGCGTATCTGCATCGGCTGCGCCAAGGCCTGCATCAGATTGCGCGCCAGGCCAAGCACGTTGTCGGGGCTGCCGGCTTCCTCCAGCAGCACGGCGAACTCGTCGCCGCCGAGCCGCGCCACCACGTCGCTCGCGCGCACAAAGCGGCTGAGGCGCCTGCCGGTTTCCTTGAGCACTTCGTCGCCCACGGTGGACCCATAGGCTTCATTGACCTGCTTGAAGCGGTCCAGCCCCAGCACGATCAACGCGAAACGGCGCTGGTGGCGGCGCCCCGAGGCGGCGGCGAACGCCAGCAGCTGGTTGAACAGGGGACGATTGGTCAATTGCGTGAGCGCATCGTGCGTGGCGAGAAAATGCGCCTGCTCCTCCGCCTCGCGGCGGCCGGAAATGTCTTCCACCAGGGTGATGTTGTAGAGCGGGCTGTCGTAGGGATCGCGCTTGAGCGTGGAGGTGAGGCTGACCCACAGCACCGTGCCGTCCTTGCGCAGATAGCGTTTTTCCAGCTTGAACGAAGCAATTTCGCCGCGGCGCATCTGCTGCGCCGGCGCATCGACCAGGTGCGCATCGTCCGGGTGCGTGATGTCGCGCGCCTGCCTGCCGACCAGCTCATCGGGTTCATAACCGAGCAGTTCACAAAACTTGGCGTTGACGTGCAGGAAGCGCCCCTGCTGGCTCACGTGGGCGATGCCCACCGGCGACAGATCGAAGGTGCTGGCCTGCTCTTCCAGGCGCCGTTCGCCGGTAACGTCGCGCACAATGCCGCGATAGCCGATCAGCCCCCCCTGCGCATCGCGCACCGCGTTGCCTTCGATGCAGAAGAAACGCGTACCGCCGCCAGCCTCCTGATACGCGGTGACCAGGCGCCGCAGGGGCTCGCCGCGCCGGCAGCATTCCCCGAACCGCTCCCACTCCGGTGCCGGCAAAGGCTGCATGCCTTCCAGTTCCCAAAAGCACAGGCCGATAAATTGTTCCGGTGTCTGGCGCAGCGCCAGCGCCGAGCACAGGTGCACGTAGGTGAAACGGCAGCCGGCATCCTGTTCCCAGTAACAGGCGGCGGTCAGGTCCAGCATCTGCTGCAACCGCTCATCGCTGAAAATGCTGCCGGCTTCGTGGCGGGCGCCCTGCAGCGCCACGCCGGTCGTATATGGAAATGCGTTACCCACTAAAGCGCCATCCTGCCTCAAGTGCCGGCCCTGCATGGCCGGCCGCACGCGGCGATTCACTGCACCGGAATCGCCGCTCCTGAGGTAGTTACGGATGCTTGCGGGCGAACTTTAACGAAGAAGATGGCTGCGGGGCACGCGGCTCATTCATGCAGGCTGTCGCGGATCATTTCCCAGGCCTGTTCCGCGGTTTCCACATAGTGGAACAGGTCGAGATCCTCCGCCGAAATCACGCCCTGCTCCACCAGGTAGGTGATGTTCACCGTTTTTTCCCAGAAGTCCTTGCCGAAGGCCAGCACCGGCAGCCGGTCGATCTTGCCGGTCTGCATCAGCGTGAGCGCCTCGAAGAATTCGTCGAAGGTGCCGAAGCCGCCGGGAAATACCACCATGGCGCGGGCGCGCAACAGAAAATGCATCTTGCGCATGGCGAAATAGTGGAACTGGTAGCAGAAACGCGGCGTGATGTAAGCGTTTGGCGTTTGCTCGTGCGGCAGCACGATGTTGAGGCCGAT
>DATMFX010000023.1:0-4557 GCA_035555995.1 Hyphomicrobiales bacterium
GCTTGGCGCTCTTGATCTCGTTGAGCTGATGGTCGCCGCGCAGCACCAGCGCCACCAGCGTGGTCTGGTCCGCGTCCTCGCTCTCGCCGTGCACGATCAGCGTCTTCACCACGGAAGACGCCGGACGTTGCAACAGCTGCGCCACCTCGTCGATCGTCCTGCAATCCGGCGTCGCCACTTTTGTCATAGGGTGGGTGGGTGCGGGCCGCGCGGCGCTTGGCGCCAGCGCGCAGGCCATTTCCAGGTTGGCGGCGTAGGTGCCGGCTTCGTTGAAGGCAATCGTGTCTTCGCCGGAGTCGGCCAGCACGTGGAATTCGTGCGAGCTGTTGCCGCCGATGTTGCCGGAATCGGCCTGCACCGCGCGAAATTCGAAACCCAGGCGGGTGAAGATGCGCGTGTAGGCGGCATGCATCGCCGCGTAGGTCTGGCGCAGACTGTCCTGGTCGATGTGGAAGGAGTAGGCGTCCTTCATGGTGAATTCGCGCGCGCGCATCACGCCGAAGCGCGGACGCCGTTCGTCGCGGAACTTGGTCTGTATCTGGTAGAGGTTGAGCGGCAGCTGCTTGTAGCTGCTGATCTCGTTGCGCACCAGGTCGCTCACCACTTCCTCGTGGGTGGGGCCCAGGCAAAAGTCGCGGGTATGGCGATCCTTGAAGCGCTGCAGTTCGTCGCCCATGACGTCCCAGCGGCCGGATTCGATCCACAGTTCCGCCGGCTGCACCACTGGCATGCAGATTTCCAGCGCGCCGGCGGCATTCATTTCCTCGCGGACGATGTCGGTGACTTTCTGCAGCACCCGCAATCCAAGCGGCAGCCAGGTATACAGGCCGGAAGCGAGCTTGCGGATCATGCCGGCCTTGATCATCAGCTGGTGGCTGACGACGACGGCTTCGGCGGGCATTTCACGGGTGGTTGCCAGCAGGTAGTGGGAAGTGCGCATGGTTGGAACCTGAAAGAGAACGAACGGGTTTTCTGAGCTGAAAAAAGAAAAGCAGCCCGTGGGCTGCTCTTCTGTGGCTTGCGTCGTGCTGTAAGCGCTGGGTCGACCAGCAGGCCTATCAGACTTCGGCGAAGGCTTTCAGTTTTTTCAGCGGCAGCACTTTTACGCGCACGGAGGCCGGTTTTTTCGGGATATCCATCAGTTCGCCGGGCTTGAACGGGTTGGGCACACCTTTGCGCGCAGGGCGTGCGGGGCGCTTGACGGCTTTGATCTTCAGCAGGCCGGGCAGGGTGAATTCGCCGGCGCCGCGCTTTTTCAGATGACGTTCGATGATGTCGCCCAGGCCGTCCAGTACCTGGCCAACCTGTTTCTTGGAAAGACCGGTGTTTTCGGAGAGGTCGTTGAGAATAGCGGTCTTGGTGTATTTTTCCTGGATCGCGGAAGTTTTCTTAGCAGGAGCCTGCTTGGAAGTTTTTTTGCCAGCCATACGTTGTTCTCTTTTTTAAGATGTGGTTTGAGTTGAGATCTGGTGACCAGACCCTAGTCCCATTCAGTTACAGCTCTTGGGAAAACCTGTTGCACCTTCACCACCGATGTTTCACTGATGTCCATCCACTGACCGGATGCAGGAGACCATGTAGTGATGAGGAGTGTTTTCGTTCAGAGATTACAGGGGTTTGACTGCCGGCCCCTGCGGTTCGCCGCTCTGACTAGTGGGCGTATTTATATCGGAATCATTACTACCCGGCAAGGCCTTTGATGAAAGAATTTCGGCGGTTCGACCCTATAAATCCCGTATTTTCCGTGCCGGCTTCGCCCCGGCTTTTCACCAGGCTTCAGGGCTGGCGGCTCCTGTGAGCGGTTGGGGAAATAGGCTACAATGCCGCGCTTTTCGACAACCGTCCGGCGGGGCCGGCGGGTCGCCTTTCGCGTTGGAGAAACCATGCCCATCTACGAGTACAAGTGTGAATCGTGCTCCGCCGTACTGGAGAAGCTGCAGAAGATCAGCGATGCGCCGCTGCGGGAATGCCCCGAATGCGGCAAGCCGACGCTGGTGCGGCTGGTATCGGCACCCAGTTTCCGGCTCAAGGGCAGCGGCTGGTACGAGACGGATTTCAAGACCGGCAACAACAAGAAGCACGGCACGGCAAGCGAAGGCGCCGCGGCGTCGGACTCGGTAAAAACCGAGGCGGCGGCCACTCCCGCACCTGCGGCGGGCAGCAAGCCGGCCGCCTCCAGCGCGGATTGAAAGCGCGCGGCACGTTGTGCCGCGCCAGCGAATTCAACGTACAACACAACAGCACAAGCAGGAATTCCGTTATGCGAACTCACTATTGCGGTCAGCTGAACCTCAGCCACGCCGACCAGACCGTCACCCTCTGTGGCTGGGTGCACCGGCGCCGCGATCATGGCGGCGTGATCTTTCTCGACCTGCGCGATCGCGACGGCGTCGCCCAGGTGGTGGTGGATCCCGATACCGCCGAGAGCTTCGCCCGGGCCGAGCAGGTGCGCGGCGAGTTCGTGCTGAGAATCGTCGGCAAGGTGCGGCCGCGCCCCGGCGGCACCGAGAACCGGGAACTGGCGTCCGGCGCCATCGAAGTGCTGTGCAAGGAGCTGGAAGTGCTGAACGTGGCGGAAACCCCGCCGTTCCAGCTCGATGAATATTCCACGGTGAGCGAGGACGTGCGGCTGCGCTACCGCTTCGTGGATCTGCGCCGTCCGGAAATGAGCCGGCGCCTGCGCATGCGTTCCGCCGTGACCAGCACCGTGCGCAACTTTCTCGACAGCCACGGTTTCCTCGACATCGAAACGCCGATTCTCACCCGCGCCACGCCCGAGGGCGCGCGCGACTACCTGGTGCCGAGCCGCACGCATCCCGGCAAATTCTTCGCGCTGCCGCAGTCGCCGCAGCTGTTCAAACAGCTGTTGATGGTGGCGGGCATGGACCGCTACTACCAGATCGCCAAGTGTTTTCGCGACGAGGATCTGCGCGCCGACCGTCAGCCAGAGTTCACCCAGATCGACATCGAAACCTCGTTCATGAGCGAGGGCGACATCATGGACCTGACCGAAACCATGGTGCGCGATCTGTTCCACGAACACCTTGGCGTGGAACTGCCGCCGCTGCAGCGCATGCCTTATAGTGAAGCCATGCGCCGTTTCGGCATCGACCGTCCCGACCTGCGCATTCCGATGGAATTCGTGGACATCGCCGACCTGATGCGGCAAGTGGAATTCAAGGTCTTCAATGCGCCGGCCAACGATCCGGGCAGCCGCGTGGTGGCGCTCAAGGTGCCGGGCGGCGCGGAGATTCCGCGCAAGAAAGTCGACGATTACGCCACCTTCGTTGGCCAGTACGGCGCCAAGGGGCTGGCCTGGATCAAGGTCAACGATCTGGCGGCGGGCCTGGAAGGGCTGCAGTCGCCCATCATCAAGTTCATGCCACAAGACGTGGTGAACGCCGTACTGGAACGCACCGGCGCGCAAACGGGTGATCTGATCTTCTTCGGCGCGGACAAGACCAAGGTGGTCAACGAGGCCATCGGCGCGCTGCGCGTGCGGGTGGGGCTGGACCTGAAACTGTTGACCTGCGAGTGGGCGCCGCTGTGGGTGGTGGACTTCCCCATGTTCGAACAGGACAAGGAAGGCAATCTCACCTCGGTGCATCATCCCTTCACCGCACCGTCCTGCACGCCGGAAGAACTCGAGGCCAATCCGCTGCAGGCGCTGTCGCGCGCCTACGACATGGTGCTCAACGGCACCGAGCTTGGCGGCGGCTCGATCCGTATCAACCGCGCGGAAATGCAGCAGGCAGTATTCCGCATCCTGGGCATCGGCGAGGAAGAAGCCGAGGAAAAATTCGGCTTTCTGCTCAATGCGCTCAAATATGGTGCGCCGCCGCATGGGGGCCTGGCCTTCGGTCTCGACCGCCTGGTGATGATGATGACCGGCTCGCAATCGATTCGCGACGTCATCGCGTTCCCCAAAACCCAGTCGGCCAGCTGTCCGCTCACCGATGCGCCCGGCGCGGTACCGGCCAAACAGTTGCGCGAACTGAACATCCGCCTGCGCGAAGTACCGGGCGAAGGCGGGCAGGGCGCCGCCTGATGGCCATCGTCCTCGGCATCGATCCGGGCTCCCGTAAATGCGGCTATGGCCTGATCGACGTCGTGGGTGATCGCCTGGAATACGTGGCCAGCGGCGTGATCCGGGTGGAGACGCTGGATTTCCCGCAACGGCTGCAGACGCTCTACGCCACACTGTCCGAACTGATCGGGCGCTATCGTCCCGGTGAGGCCGCGATCGAGGAAGTGTTCGTGGGCAAAAGCGGCGCCTCCGCACTCAAGCTGGGGCAGGCGCGCGGGGCGATCATGGTGGCCTGCACCAACCAGCAGTTGGCGGTATACGAATACGCGGCGCGCAAGGTCAAACTGGCGGTGGTGGGGACCGGAACGGCGGAAAAAGCACAAGTTCAACACATGATCAAGAATCTTCTGAAACTTGCTGATTCTCCAGCAGAAGATGCCGCTGATGCACTTTCTGTGGCAGTGTGTCATGCTCACACCCGACAGACCTTGATCCGCCTTGCCGGCGTGCGTTCCAGCCGGCGCGGCCGG
>DATMFX010000024.1:0-16732 GCA_035555995.1 Hyphomicrobiales bacterium
GCCGCAACGAGCGCAGCGGCAAATTGTTCGCGGCCTATCTCGCCTATGGGATTTCCTTCCTGTTCATGGGGCAGGTGATGATCAACGTGGCGGTGAATACGGGTTTGCTGCCCACCAAGGGGCTGACCCTGCCGTTCATCAGCTACGGCGGCTCCAGCCTGATCATGTGCCTGGTGATGGTGGGCGCGCTGATCCGCATCGATCTCGAACAGCACGAACTGCAACAGCCGCGCGCTGCCACCGGACGAACGCCATGACGACCGTAGCCAAGGTGCTCATCATGGCCGGCGGCACCGGCGGCCACGTGTTCCCGGCGCTCACCATCGCGCGGGAACTGCTTGCCCGCGGCGTGCGTGTGGAATGGCTCGGCACCCGCCAGGGCATCGAGGCGCGGGTGATCGGCGCCACCGACATCCCTTTGCACTTCATCACTATGTCGGGCCTGCGCGGCAAGACGCTGGGGCGCAAATTGCTGGCACCGTTCATCGCCGCCGCCGCGGTGTGCCAGGCGGTGCTGCGCATTCGCCGTATCAAGCCCTGCTGCGTGCTTGGGCTTGGTGGCTTCGCCAGCGGTCCGGGCGGCGTGGCGGCGTGGCTGCTTGGCAAGCCACTGTTGATCCACGAACAGAACGCCATCGCCGGCCTTACCAACACCTTGCTGTATCCGCTGGCGCGCGTGGTCATGGAAGGTTTTGCCGGCGCCTTTGCGCGCAAGGTGGCCTTGCAGCCGGTGCTGCGGCATCTGGTCAACGGCCGCAAGAATGAACAGGTAGGCAATCCGGTGCGGCAGAATCTGCGGCATGTGGAGCGCGGCCATGACGTGCCGGAATCCGGTCGGCTGCATCTGCTGGTGCTTGGCGGCAGCCTCGGTGCCGTCGCCATCAATGAAACGGTGCCGCGCATGCTCGACATGCTCGGGCCGGCGGCACAGCCAGAAGTCTTGCACCAGTGCGGCGAACGCCATCTCGACACCACGCTTGCTGCTTATCGTGAAGCCGGCATCGGCCTCGATGCCCATACCCGCGTACAGCCGTTCATCGAGGATATGGAACAAGCGTACCTCTGGGCCGACCTGGTCCTGTGCCGCGCCGGCGCCAGCACCGTGGCCGAGCTGTGCATGATGGGGCTGCCCGCCGTCCTGGTGCCTTATCCGCACGCGGTGGACGATCACCAGCGCGGCAATGCCGAGGTCATGGTCAAGGCCGGCGCCGCGGTGCTGATACCGCAATCCGAACTTTCCGTCGCAGCCTTGAGCGAACTGGTGGGCGCATTGCACGCCGACCGCGCCCGCCTGCGCACCATGGGCAGCGCCGCACTCACGCTGGCGCGCCCGCAGGCCGCGGAGCACGCGGCAGATCTTTGTCTGGAGTATTGTCGTGGCTGATTTGGCCCTGCACATCAACCGGGGCAGCGTCCCCGAAATGCGGCGCATCCGCAACATCCATTTCGTCGGCATCGGCGGTGCCGGCATGAGCGGCATCGCCGAAGTGCTGCTCAACCAGGGCTACGTGATTTCCGGCTCCGACCTGGCCGACTCGCGCACCACGCAGCGTTTGCAGTCGTTTGGCGCCACGGTGTACCGCGGCCATGCTGCCGGCAACATCGACGTTGCCGACGTGGTGGTGGTGTCCAGCGCCATCGATCCGCAGAACCCGGAAATCCAGGCCGCCATGGAACGCCGCATTCCCATCATCCGCCGCGCCGAAATGCTGGCGGAACTGATGCGCTACCGGCACGCCATCGTGATCGCCGGCACGCACGGCAAGACCACCACCACCAGCCTGATCGCCTCGCTGCTGGCGCAGGGCAACCTGGATCCCACGTTCGTGATCGGCGGTTTGCTGACCAGCGCCGGCACCAACGCCAAGCTCGGCGCCAGCAGCTACATGGTGGCCGAAGCCGATGAAAGCGACGCCTCGTTCCTGCATCTGCATCCGATGGTCGCGGTGGTCACCAACATCGACGACGACCACATGAGCACCTACGAGGGCGACTTTGAAAAACTGAAACGCACGTTCATCACGTTCCTGCACAACCTGCCGTTCTATGGCCTGGCCGTGCTGTGCATCGATGATCCCGTGGTGCGGGAAATCCTGCCGGAAATTTCCCGTCCCGTGCTCACCTACGGGTTCAGCGAGGACGCCGACTTCCGCGTGGTGTCGGTAAGCCAGCACCAGCGCGTGACGCGCTTTGCGGTGCAGCGCCCGGGGCAGGAACAGCCGCTGCAACTCACGCTCAACATGCCGGGGCTGCACAACGTGCTCAATGCCACCGCCGCGGTGGTGGTGGCCACCGACGAAAAGCTGAGCGATACCGACATCCAGCTCGGCATCGAGAATTTCCAGGGGGTGGGCCGCCGTTTCGACGTGCAGGGTGAGCTGGCGTGCAGCCACGGCAAGGTGATGCTGGTGGACGACTACGGCCATCATCCCACCGAAGTGGCCGCCAACATCCGCGCCATCCGCGACGGCTGGCCCGATCGGCGCCTGGTGATGATCTATCAGCCGCACCGCTACAGCCGCACGCACGACCTGTACGATGATTTCGTGGACGTGCTGTCCGAAGTCGATTTCCTGCTGCTGCTCGACGTGTACAGCGCCGGCGAAAAACCGATTCCGGGCGCCGACAGCCGCAACCTCAGCCGCAGCATCCGCCAGCGCAGCCTGCTCGATCCGGTATTGGTGAAAAAGCACGAGGAGCTGAAGCAGATTCTCGACACGGTCCTGCGTGACGGCGACATCCTGGTCACGCAGGGCGCGGGCAACATCGGCATGCTGTCGCGCCAATTGGCGGAGGAGGGGCTCGGCCATGGCTGACCACTTGTCTCCGCAGGAATACGGTCGGGTGGCCGTGGTGATGGGCGGTTTTTCTGCCGAACGCGAAGTGTCGCTGATGAGCGGCGGCGCGGTATTGCAGGCATTGCTCAACCAGGGCATCGACGCCATCGGCATCGATGCCGATCACGATCTGCTCGATGGCTTACGTCGCGAACGCGTGGACCGTGTGGTCATCATGCTGCACGGCCGCGACGGCGAAGACGGCAAATTGCAGGGCGCGCTGGAATGGATGGGCATTCCCTATACCGGCAGCGGCGTGCTGGCGTCGTCGCTGGCCATGGACAAGGTGCGCTGCAAGCTGGTGTGGCAACAACTGGGGTTGCCCACGCCGCGCTTCGTCAAACTGCAAAAGGACATGGAACCGCAGGCAGTGCTGGACCATCTCGGCCCCTGCTTCATCAAGCCGGTCAACGAAGGCTCGAGCATCGGCATCGGCAGCGCCACCAACGTGGAAGAGTTCCGCGCCATCTGGCAGGAAGCGGCGCGCTACGACGCCGAGGTGATGGCCGAGCAGTGGATTCGCGGCCGCGAGTACACCGTGGCGATCCTCGATGGCGAAGCGCTGCCTGTCATCGAACTGCAAAGCCCCAACGCATTCTACGACTACGAAGCCAAGTACCTGTCGGACGACACCCGCTACCTCTGCCCCTGCGATCTCGACGCCAGGACCATGGCGCAGTTGCAGGCCCTTGCGCTCAAGGCCAGCGACGCGGTGGGTTGCTGGGGCTGGTCGCGCGTGGACGCGATGCGCGACGCCGAAGGCCGCTTCTGGCTGCTGGAAGTCAACACGGTGCCCGGCATGACCAGCCACTCGCTGGTGCCGATGGCCGCACGCGCGGCCGGTATCGATTTCGACACGCTGGTGCTGCGCATCCTGCAGGAAAGCGTGGCGCGGGAGGTGCTGCATGGCCAGGCGTGACGACGTCATGCGCGCTTCTTCACGCGGCGGCCGCGGCGCTAGCCCGCAGCAGCAAGGGACGCGGGACAACACGCGGCGCCTGGCCGGCTTCGGCCGGGTGTTGCTTGCGGTGCTGGGATTGTCGATCACCGCGTTGGCGGGCATCGGCATCAAGCAGGCCGTCGACAAGGTCAACGAGCAGAAGATCGAAACGGTGGCGATCGAAGGCGAACTGAACTTCGTCAGCGAAGACGCGATCAAGGACAGCGTGCTGCGCTTCGTCGCCACGTCGCTGGTGTCCATCGACCTCGCCGTGCTCAAGCAGGAACTGGAAGCGCAGCCCTGGATCCACCAGGTGGCGATCCGCCGCGAATGGCCGGGACGTCTGATCATCAAGGTGGAGGAAGAAGTGGCGATTGCCCGCTGGGGCAGTGGTGCGCTGCTGAATCAGCAGGGCGGCACGTTCACGCCGCACAGCATCGACGGCATGCAGCAGTTGCCGCATTTGTCGGGTCCGCCCGGCCGCGAGAAGGAAGTGATGGGGCAGTACCTGGAATTCAACCAGTTGCTGTACCCGCTTGGCGTGCGCATCCGCGACCTCACCATGAACGAGCGCAGCGCCTGGACGCTGACGCTGACCAACGGCGTGATGGTGCGGCTTGGCCGCGAACACGTATTGGAACGCCTGCGGCGGCTGGTGGTGTTTCTGGAACTGCTTGGCCCGGAGCGCATCGGCGACGTGGCGGCGATCGATCTGCGCTATCGCAACGGCATCGCGGTGGAGCACGTGACGGCGGCGGACGACGAGGATGGGCGCCTGGTGGCGCGGTAAGCGCCGCGTGGCGGCAGCGAATCAACGAGACGAAAACATGGCGAACGAATCCGCAAACAACATGATAGTGGGCCTGGACATCGGCACCTCGAAGGTGGTGGCCATCGTCGGCGAGATCACGCCCGAAGGCGCCCTGAACATCGTCGGCATCGGCCGGCACCGTTCGCGCGGGCTGAAGAAAGGCACGGTGGTGAACATCGAATCCACCGTGCAGTCGATCCAGCGCGCGGTGGAGGAAGCCGAACTGATGGCCGGCTGTCGCATCCACTCGGTATACGCGGGCATCGCCGGCAACCACATCCGCAGCATGAACTCGCACGGCATCGTGGCGATCCGCGACCGCGAGGTATTTGCCGCCGACATCGACCGCGTGATCGACGCGGCGCAGGCGGTGGCCATTCCGGCGGACCAGCGCATCCTGCACATCCTGCCGCAGGAATACATCATCGATTCGCAGGAAGGCGTGAAGGAACCGCTGGGCATGTCCGGCGTGCGGCTGGAAGCCAAGGTGCATCTGGTGACCTGCGCCAACAACGCCTACCAGAACATCGAGAAATGCATCCGCCGCTGCGGCCTGGACGTGGACGAGATCATTCTGGAACAACTGGCCTCCAGCTACGCCGTGCTCACCGAGGATGAAAGGGAGCTTGGCGTGTGCATGGTGGACATCGGCGGCGGCACCACCGACATCGCCATCTTCACCGAAGGCGCCATTCGCCACACCGGAGTGATTCCGATCGCCGGCGACCAGGTGACCAACGACATCGCCATGGCGCTGCGCACGCCCACCGAAAATGCCGAGGAACTGAAGATCAAGTACGCCTGCGCGCTGTCGCAGATGGCCAGCCCCGACGAGCTGATCAAGGTGCCGGGCGTCGGCGACCGCGAACCGCGCGAGCTGTCGCGCCAGTCGCTTGCCGACGTGGTGGAGCCGCGCTACGACGAACTGTTCCACCTGATCCAGGCCGAGATCCGCCACAGCGGCTACGCGGACATGCTGGCGGCGGGCCTGGTGCTCACCGGCGGCACTTCCAAGATGGAAGGCGTGGTGGAACTGGCGGAGGAAATCTTCCACATGCCGGTGCGCGTGGGCATGCCCACCGAGGTGAGCGGGCTGACCGACATCGTGCGCAACCCTACCTATTCCACCGGCGTGGGCCTGTTGCTGTACGGCATGCGGCAGGCGCATGAACGCGAAGGCCGCCAGCCCGTGCGCGAACCGGCCATACGGCTGCTCGACCGGGTGAAGCGTTTTTTCTGGCGCGACGACTGACGAATTCCTACGGCGCGGATCGCCCACGGTCCACGCCGGTTGCTGTAGCAGGCAAGCAGGGATGATACGTGGGCAGGCAGTAACAGCAGGCAGTAACGCAAGTGCAGTAGCAGTGAACCAACATTCAATGACAGACCGCGGGGGTACATACCATGAGTTTTTTCGAGATAGTTGAAGATGCGCCGCAGAACGCCGTCATCAAGGTGATCGGCGTGGGCGGCGGGGGCGGCAATGCCGTCAGGCACATGATCGCCAATTCCATCGACGGCGTGGAATTCATCTGCGCCAACACCGATTCGCAGGCACTGGACAAGATCAACGCCAGAACGGCGGTGAAGCTTGGCACCCAGATCACCAAGGGGCTCGGCGCCGGCGCCAATCCCGACGTGGGCCGCTCGGCCGCGATGGAAGATCGAGACCGCATCCGTGAGGTGATCGAAGGTGCCGACATGGTGTTCATCACCGCCGGCATGGGCGGTGGCACCGGTACCGGCGCCGCGCCGGTAGTGGCTGAGGTGGCGCGTGAACTCGGCATCCTCACGGTGGCCGTGGTCACCAAGCCGTTCGGCTTCGAAGGACGCAAGCGCGCGCTGGTGGCGGACCAGGGCATTCGCGAACTGGCCGAGCACGTCGATTCGCTGATCACCATTCCAAATGAAAAACTCATGGCCGTGCTGGGCAGCGGCGCGTCGCTGCTCGACGCCTTCGCCAAGGCCAATGATGTATTGCTTGGCGCCGTGAAGGGCATCGCCGACCTGATCACCCGCGACGGTCTGATCAATGTCGACTTTGCCGACGTCAAGACCGTGATGTCCGAAATGGGCATGGCGATGATGGGCTCGGGCCGCGCCTGCGGTGAACAGCGCGCCGTGGAAGCGGCCGAAGCCGCCATCCGCAGCCCGCTGCTGGAAGACGTCAACCTGCAGGGCGCCCGCGGCATCCTGGTGAACATCACCGCCAGCGAAAGCCTGACGTTGGGCGAATACTCGCAGGTGGGCAACACCATCGCCGAGTTCGCTTCCGAGCAGGCCACCGTGATCGTGGGTACCGTGATCGATCCGGAAATGGGCGACGACATCAGCGTCACCGTGGTGGCCACCGGCCTGGCCTCGGCCGTGCTGCAGCGCCTGGAAAAACCCACCAAAGTGGTGGACAACGTGCCGAGAACGCCGCCGCGCCGCATGGATTACCACACGCTGGACAAACCGGCCGTTACCCGCCGTCAGGCGGCCAGCCGGCCGGAACCGCAGGCGCATCCGGTGTACCAGAGAGCGGTGGGCAGCGATGCCGACCTGGATTTCCTGGATATCCCGGCATTCCTGCGTAAACAGGCCGACTGACCCCGGTCACGCCCGCGCCTTGGGCACTGCATCCCCGCCGTCCGGTTCCTGCTGCCGGGCGTTGCGGTGCCCTGGTCGGCAAATAACTGTTGGGACGGAGCGCCTGGTTTTGGTAGAATCGCGAGCTTGCTCAACTTACCCACGTTATCCAATGATCGGAAGACAGGCTGGCACGAGCCCCAGCGTCCAGTCCCCAGGCCCATATCACCCATGATCAGACAACGCACCCTCAAGAACGTCATCCGCGCCACTGGCGTGGGTCTGCATACCGGCAAGAAGGTTTACCTGACACTGCGCCCCGCCCCGGTCGATACCGGCATCGTGTTCTCGCGCGTGGATCTCGATCCCGTGGTAAGCATTCCCGCACTGGCGGAAAACGTGGGGGAAACCACGCTTTCCTCCACGCTGATGAAAGACAACGTGCGCATTTCCACTGTCGAACACCTGATGTCTGCCATGAGCGGCCTCGGCATCGACAATGCCTTCGTCGACGTCAGCGCCCCGGAAGTGCCGATCATGGACGGCAGCGCCGGTCCCTTCGTGTTCCTGATCCAGAGCGCGGGTATCGAAGAACAGGATGTGGCCAAGAAGTACCTCCGCATCACCAAGGAAGTGACCGTTTCCCAGGGCGACAAGAAAGTTTCGCTCAAGCCCTTCAATGGCTTCAAGGTGGGTTATACCCTGCTGTACGATCATCCCGTACACCGCAAATACACCAAACAGGCCTGCATCGATTTCTCGAGCACTTCCTTCGTGAAGGAAGTCAGCCGCGCCCGCACCTTCGGCTTCATGCATGAGTTCGAGGAACTGCGCAACCGCAACCTGGCGCTTGGCGCCAGCATGGACAACGCGATTGCGGTGGGCGACTACCGCGTGCTCAACGAAGACGGTCTGCGCTACGAGGACGAATTCGTCAAACACAAGATCCTCGATTCCATCGGCGACTTGTACCTGCTCGGCAAGACCCTGATCGGTGAGTTCAGCGGCTACAAGTCCGGCCACGCGCTCAACAATCTTTTGCTGCGCAAGCTGATCGCCAACGAGGACAGCTGGGAAATCGTCACCTTCGACAAGGAATCCGAGGCGCCCATCTCCTACCTGCGTCCGATCTTCGCCGGCTAAATACCCTCGCTGTGTCGCTTTGTGCGCACTGAGGGCTACTTGTGCGCGAACGCTGAAGGCTATTCGTGCGCGAACGCTGAAGGCTACTCGTGCGCGAACGCTGAAGGCTCTTTGCAGCACCCGAAACTTGCTGCTATCTTCGCCCCTTTCCGGCTCAGGCCGGAGGGTGGGCGTCCGCTGCACGCACCAGCGGATACGGAAGATGACAGCAACTGCATGAAGATAATTCTGGTCGACGAGAAACACGGTGCCTCGCGCTCCCTGATGATCAGGGGCTGGGTCAAGGCCGCCCTTGGGCTGTGCCTGCTCGGCCTGCCCGCCATTCTCGGCTACTACGGTTATCAGCTGGCCGAAGGCCGCCACCTCAAGCTGAGCAAGGATGAAGCCGCCCAGGCCTGGGCCGACGGGCTCAAGGAGCAGCAGGCCGACCTGGACCGGGTCAAGGCCGAAACCCAGACCCAACTGCAGGCGTTGACCATCCGCCTGGCCAACCTCCAGGCCCGCCTGATCCGGCTCGACGCCCTTGGCGAACGGCTGACCAATGCCGCCGGCCTCGACGACGGCGAATTCGATTTCAGCCAGGGCCCGTCCGTGGGCGGCCCCGAATCCGACACTGCCGTTTCATTCCAACAGCCTGATTTCGTTAAGGAATTGGATAGGCTGGCGGAGCAGATAGAAAGCCGCCAGCAGCAGCTGGACCTGCTCGACACCATCATGATCGAGCGCGAACACCAGGAAGAGTTCGCCGTGGGCGGGCGCCCGGTGGGCGTGGGCTACATTTCCTCTGGCTACGGCCGCCGCCTCGACCCCTTCACCGGCAAGGTGGCCTGGCACCAGGGGCTGGATTTCGCCACGGGCAAGACCGGCGAAGACGTGTTTGCCGTGGCGGCCGGCGTGGTCAAGTTTGCCGGCGACACGCCGGGCTATGGCAAGCTGGTGCAGATCGACCACGGCAACGGCATCGAAACCCTCTATGGCCATAGCCAGAAGCTGCTCGTCAAGGAAGGCGACGTGGTCAAGAAAGGCCAGGTGATCACCCTGTCGGGCAGCACCGGGCGTTCCTCCGGTCCGCATGTGCATTTCGAAGTGCACAAAAACGGGCGGGTAGTGGACCCATCTTCCTACATCCACAGCAATATCCGCTGAGTTTCCCCCTTCCCGCACCTTGTGAGGGCGAGCTTTTGCCCCCACATGGGGGCTATTGCACATTCGATCCGTCCCAGTAACCGTCAACCGGACACCCTGCTCATGTTTCTGACCAAACTCTTCGGTAGCAAGAACGACCGAGAACTCAAAAGACTGCGAAAGACCGTAAGTAAAATCAACGACTTCGAGCCGGAGCTGCAAAAGCTGGACGATGCCGCGCTGCAGGCCAAGACCGCTGAATTCAAAGCCAGGCTGGCGCAGGGCGAAACGCTCGACGATCTCTTGCCCGAAGCCTTCGCGGTGGTGCGCGAGGCAAGCGTGCGCGTCATGCACATGCGCCATTTCGACGTGCAGATGATCGGCGGCATGGTGCTGCATGAAGGCCGCATCGCCGAGATGCGCACCGGCGAGGGCAAGACCCTGGTGGCCACGCTGCCCACCTACCTCAACGCGCTCAGCGGCAAGGGCGTGCATCTGGTCACGGTCAACGACTACCTGGCGCGCCGCGACGCCGAATGGATGCGCCCGCTGTACGAATTCCTGGGCTTGAGCGTGGGCGTGGTGGTGCCGGGCCAGGAGCAGGACGAAAAGCGCGCCGCCTACCAGGCCGACATCACCTACGGCACCAACAACGAATACGGTTTCGACTATCTGCGCGACAACATGGCGTTTCGCCTGCAGGACCGCTTCCAGCGCGGGCTGAACTTCGCCGTGGTGGACGAGGTGGACTCGATCCTGATCGACGAAGCGCGCACCCCGCTGATCATTTCCGGCGCGCTGCAGAATTCCTCCAAGCGCTACATCGACATCAACGCGCTGGTGCCGCTGCTCATCAAAGGCGACAAGAAGCCGGAGAAATCCCAGCTCGAACGCCAGCTGGAAGGCTATGAAGCGCCCGACTGCGATTTCTACGTGGACGAAAAGATGCGCCAGGTGGAATTGACCGATCCGGGCCACGAGAAAGTGGAGGAACTGCTGGTCAACCGCGGCCTGCTCAAGGAAGGCGAATCGCTGTACGCCGCCACCAACCTGACGCTGATGCATCAGCTGCAGGCGGCTCTCAAGGCGCACTATCTGTTCCACAGGGACGTCGAGTACATCATCCAGGACGACCAGGTGGTGCTGGTGGACGAGCACACCGGCCGCACCCTGCCGGGCCGCCGCCTGTCGGAAGGGTTGCACCAGGCCATCGAGGCCAAGGAAAACGTGTCCATTCAGAACGAGAGCCAGACGCTGGCGTCCACCACGTTCCAGAACTACTTTCGTCTTTATGCCAAGCTGGCCGGCATGACCGGCACCGCCGACACCGAAGCCTACGAATTCCATCAGATCTACGGCCTGGACGTGGTGGTGATTCCCACCAACCGCCCCATGGCGCGTATCGACGACAACGACCTGGTGTACCTGAGCACCGAGGAAAAGTTCGCCGCCATCCTGCAGGACATCATCGCCTTCTGCGAAAAGGGCGCGCCGGTGCTGGTGGGCACCGCAAGCGTGGAAACCTCCGAGGTGCTGTCCAATTTCCTGAACAAGAAAAAGATCAAGCACAGCACGCTCAACGCCAAATACCACGCCCACGAAGCCGAAATCATCGCGCAGGCGGGTCGCCCGGGCGCGGTAACCATCGCCACCAACATGGCGGGCCGCGGTACCGACATCATGCTCGGCGGGCGCTGGCAGTCGGATATCGAGGAGCTGCCGGAGGCAGAGCGCACCCCGGAAAGGATCGAGCAGATCAAGGCCGAGTGGCAGAAGCGCCACGACGCGGTGCTGGCCTCCGGCGGCCTGCACATCATCGGTACCGAGCGCCACGAATCGCGCCGTATCGACAACCAGCTGCGTGGCCGCGCCGGTCGCCAGGGCGACCCCGGCTATTCCCGTTTCTACATGTCGCTGGACGACAACCTGATGCGTCTGTTCGCCTCCGAGAAAGTGGCCAACATGATGCGCCGCATGGGCATGGAAAAGGGCGAAGCCATCGAGCATCGCATCGTGACCAACTCCATCGAAAAGGCCCAGCGCAAGGTGGAAGGGCGCAACTTCGACATCCGCAAACAGCTGCTCGAATACGACGACGTGGCCAACGAACAGCGCAAGATCATCTACCAGCGCCGCAACGAGCTGATGGAAACCGACGACATCTCCGAGGTGATCAAGGGCATGCGGCGCACGGCGGTGGAACGCTTCGTGGGCAACTATATTCCGCCGGGCAGCCTCGACGACCAGTGGGACGTGCCCGGTCTGGAAGTGGCGCTTGCCAGTGAATTCGGCATCAAGCTGCCGGTGCAGCAGTGGCTGGAAGAAGACAAGGCCCTGTACGAAGAACCGCTGCGCGAGCGCATCCTGGAAGCCGTCGAGCGCGACTACGAGGAAAAATGCGCGGAAATCGGCCCCAACATGCGCGTGTTCGAAAAGCAGATCACCCTGCAGATCCTCGATTCCTACTGGAAGGATCATCTGGCATCGATGGACGCGCTGCGCCAGGGCATCGGCCTGCGCGGCTACGGCGGCAAGAACCCCAAGCAGGAATACAAGGTGGAAGCGTTCGCCCTGTTCGAGGAATTCCTGCACAGCATCCAGCATGAGGTGATCAAGTTCCTGAGCCTGGTGCGCATCCGCCGCGAGCAGGAAGTGGACGCCATCGAGCGCCAGCGCGCCGAGGAAGCCGCGCGCGTGGTGCAGCAGCAGGTGCATGCACAGCCCGTCAACACGCCGCAGGCCGAGGCCGTGCAGCAGCGCCCGCAGGTACCGGTGTCGCGCAACGCGCCGAAGGTGGGCCGCAACGATCCCTGTCCCTGTGGGTCCGGGCAGAAATACAAACAATGTCACGGCAAGCTGGAGTGAGTCAGTAGGATGGCGGTGGGAAGCGGAGATTTCGGTACGCTGCATGCGGTACCGGGCATACAGTTGGGCGTGGCGGCGGCAGGCATCAAGAAGCCGGGCCGCGATGACGTGGTGGTGATCGAACTGGCGCCCGGCAGCGTCACCGCGGGCGTATTCACCCGCAACGCGTTTTGTGCGGCGCCGGTGCAGCTGAGCAAGGCGCATCTGGCAGTGGGCGCGCCGCGCTATCTGCTGATCAATACCGGCAATGCCAACGCCGGCACCGGCGAGGCCGGGCTGGCGGCGGCGCGTGACTGCTGCCAGGCGCTGGCAACGTTGGGTGGCGTGCAGCCGCAAGCCGTGCTGCCGTTTTCCACCGGCGTGATCGGCGAGCCGCTGCCGGCGGAAAAAATCGTGGCCGCATTGCCGCAGGCGCTTGCCGCGCTCGATCCCGCACAGTGGGAACGCGCGGCGCGCGGCATCATGACCACCGACACCCGTCCCAAGGCCTGCTCGCGCCAGCTTGTGCTTGGCGGCGCCACCGTTACCCTCACCGGCATCGCCAAGGGCGCGGGCATGATCAAGCCCGACATGGCCACCATGCTCGGCTACGTTGGCACCGACCTGGCCTTGAGCGCGCCGCAGGCGCAGGCGCTGCTCGGCGCTGCCACTGAGAAGAGCTTCAACCGCGTCACCGTGGACGGCGACACCTCCACCAACGACTGCTGCATGCTGCTCGCCACCGGCGCCAGCGGCCTGCACTACGGCGACCTGCACGCGGACGACCAGGCGCGTTTCGCTGCGGCACTGAACGAACTCTGCATCACGCTTGCCACCGCCATCATCCGCGACGGCGAAGGCGCCACCAAGTTCGTCACGGTGGACGTCGAGGGCGGCGCGGATGCTGCCGAGTGCCTGAAGGTCGGCTACGCGGTGGCGGAATCGCCGCTGGTGAAAACCGCGCTGTTCGCGTCCGACCCCAACTGGGGCCGCATCCTGGCGGCGGTGGGCCGCGCGGGTTTGCGCAACCTCGACATTGCTGCCATCGGCATCTGGCTGGACGAGGTCAAGATCGTGGAAAACGGTGCCCGCGCCGCCAGCTACACCGAGGCCGCCGGACAGGCGGTGCTTGGACGCGAAGAATTCACGATCCGCATCGCGCTTGGACGCGGCGCGGCAAGCGAACGCCTGTGGACCTGCGACTTTTCCCACGACTACGTCAGCATCAACGCCGACTATCGTTCGTGAGCCGTCGCAGGCTATCACGCATGAGTTCCCCTATCCCTATCAACGCGGAGCGTCGTTCATGAGTGCAGTCACACCCCCCACCCTCCAGGTCGTGGCCGCGGCCATTCTCGACGAAGCGGACCGCTGCCTGCTGGCGCTGCGCCCCACGCACAAGCATCAGGGCGGACTGTGGGAATTCCCCGGCGGCAAACTGGAAGCGGGTGAAACGCCGCTGCAGGCGCTGCAGCGCGAACTGCTGGAAGAACTGGACCTGCGCATCGGCGCCGCCGAACCCCTGGTCGTCACCACGCATGACTACGCCGATCGGCGCGTGACGCTGGACGTGTGGGTGGTGCGCGAATTCAGCGGCGAGCCGCGCGGCATGGAAGGGCAGGCGCTTGGCTGGTATTCACTCGAACAACTGGACGCACTGGCACTGCCCGCCGCCAATTATCCGATCCTCGCCGCGCTCACGCGGCATCTGCAAGGCGAATAGCCATCGACTGCAGGCTAACTGTTCCTTCCTCTATCGAACTCCGCCAGTCAATGCCTCTCCTCGGGCGGTGAGTCCGGCTCCACGAAGTCGGTGCCTTCCTCTTCCGGAATGTTGTAGCGCTCGGTCGCCCATTCCCCGAAATCGATCAGCTGGCATTTCTTGCTGCAGAACGGCCGATAAGGCTCATCCTCCGTCCAGCGTACGATTTTCTGGCAGGTGGGGCAGTTCACTTGTTTGATGGGGGTATTCATGGCGCCACCTTAGTCGGGATCGCCGTGGCGGGCAAGCGGCTGGGGAGCGAAGCTTTGCCGGTACGGCAAAACATGTTGTCATGCCTGCACTGCGCCAAACGCTCATCAATTTACCTCCGCGCTGCAGGCGGACATATCGAACAGGAGGAATCTCGATGCAAGGGCCCGATCCCAGCGACAAGCATCCCATGGCGGGTTTTCCGCAGGTGTGTTTCATCCGGAACACCCTCACCAATCCCAACATCAGCGTCGGCGAATACACCTATTACGACGATCCGGACGATGCCGAGAACTTCGAGCGCAACGTGCTCTATCACTATCCCTTTCTCGGCGACAAGCTGATCATCGGCCGGTTCTGTGCGATCGCGCGCGGCGTGAAATTCATCATGAACGGCGCCAACCACAAGCTTTCCGGAATTTCCACCTATCCGTTCCAGATTTTCGGCAATGGGTGGGAGAAGGTGATGCCGCAGGCGGGGGAGTTGCCGTACAAGGGGGATACGGTGGTGGGTAACGATGTGTGGCTGGGCTATGAGGCGTTGGTGATGCCCGGGGTGAAAATCGGTAATGGCGCGATCGTGGCGTCACGCGCGGTGGTGGTTGCCGACGTGCCGGCCTATACGGTCGTGGGTGGTAATCCGGCCAGGGCGATTCGGCAGCGGTTTGATGTGGAGACTGTGGCTCGGTTGGAGGCGCTGAGCTGGTGGGATTGGCCGATTGAGACGATCACTGAGCATCTTGCTTTGATCGTGGCGGGGGATGTTGAGGCTTTGGCTGCGGTTGCTCCGGGAGCTTGATGTTGGTGTTGTTGGGGAGTGCTTTGTGGGTCCGGATCGAGTCTGTTGCAGTCACTTGGCCGGATAGGCCTTCGGGGGCACGCTGCAAGCACATCCCTGTGGCGCTCGGCTCCGGGCCATCCCTGGCCCTACGACGTCCCCCGAAGGCCTATCCGGCCAAGCGACTGCAAGCCATCGGCATAGAGTTACGCACGGCATCCTTAGTTTCAATTTCAGTTTCGTTTTCTGACTGCGTTCTGGTGCGGAACACTGATGTCCAATGCCAAGCCTCTGGCGTCCCGGTTGCCCAGCCAGGGGCGTCGTAGGGCCAGGGATGGCCCGGAGCCGAGCGCCACAGGGATGTGCTTGCAGCGTACCCTGGCTGGGCAACCGGGACGACAGAGGCGCAACAGTATCGATGCGGACCACTCCAAAACCCCGCATGGTCAAAAGGGAAGACAGAGGCACAAAGGTATTGATGCGGACCAATTAAAAACCTGGATTACTCCCCAAACTTTCCGTAGCCAACTTTTCATACAACGCCATCAACTGTTCTACCTGAGGTGCCAACGCTTCCGGCAGCCCGCTGTTGTCTATCACATCGTCGGCTTTTGCCAGGCGAGTGGTACGGGGGAGTTGGCTGGCCATGATGGCTTGGATGGTGGCGGCGTCGCTGCCGTCGCGTTGGCTGGCGCGGGTCAGTTGCAGGGCTTCAGGTAAGTCCACCACCAGGACGCGATCGACCCAAGCGTAGGCGCCGGATTCCAGAAGCAAGGGCACCATCAGCAGCAGCCAGGGAGCAGTGCTGGCGGCGATGGTGGCGTGGATCTGTTCCCGTATCGGTGGATGCAGCAGGGCTTCCAGCCACAGGCGTTCGGCGGGCGCGGCAAACAGGCGTTCGCGCAGCAGGCGCCGGTTCAGGTTGCCGTCTGGCAGCAGGTATTCATGGCCGAAGTGGGAGGCGATGGCGGCCAGTGCGGGGCTGCCGGGGGCTACCTGGGCGCGGCTGATGGCGTCGGCGTCGATCACTTCGATGCCGTGGGCGGCGAAGGCGTCGGCCACGGTGCTTTTGCCGCTGCCGATGCCGCCGGTAAGGCCTACGACGAAGGGACGCGAGTGGGCAGCCATGGCATCAACCAAGCAGGGTGGGGAAGAACAGGGCAGTCAGTTCCCGCCCCCATAATAGGGCGAGAAATCCCGCGGCGGCGAGATAGGGGCCGAAGGGGAGGGGAACGTTGCGGTCGCGTCCGCGCAGCACGATCAGGCCGATGCCCACCACGGCGCCGACGAATGACGACAGCAGGATCACGATCGGCAACAGCTGCCAGCCCAGCCAGGCCCCGATGGCCGCCAGCAGCTTGAAGTCGCCGTGGCCCATGCCTTCCCGGCCCCGGATCAGCTTGTAGGCCCAGTACAGGCTCCACAGGCTCAGGTAGCCGGCCACCGCGCCGATGACGGCGCTGGTGAGCGAGGTGAAGGCGCCTTGGGTGTTCAGCAGCAGGCCCAGCCACAGCAAGGGCAGGGTGAGATCGTCCGGCAGCAACTGCTCGTCGACGTCGATCATGGCCAGCGTCAGCAGGGTCCAGGTGAATACCAGCGCAGCCAGGGTGCTCCACTGAAAACCAAAGTGAGCAGTCACCAGCACGGCGAGCAGCGCGGAGGCGGTTTCGAGCAGCGGATAGCGGGGCGAGATGGGGGCCTTGCAGTGCCG
>DATMFX010000025.1:0-2097 GCA_035555995.1 Hyphomicrobiales bacterium
TGCCGCGAGTTGTACACCGCCTGCCGCATCTCGGCCCAGCCATGCTGATAGTAACCTTCCCAGGTCCAGCTCGAGGCGCCGAAACGCCCGCCGGCACCGACGGTCAGGCGGCGCAGATCCGTCCGCGTGTCGTTTACCGCCTGCACCTGGGCGCTGAAGTCCTTGCGGATGAGGCAGGTATCGGGGGTGAACGCACAGGGATTTTCCGCCAGCGCATTGAGATAGAAGTTGTCGGGCTGCAGGACGGCATTGAAGAGGTCGATGCCATCCTGTGGTGTTACCGATGCCACCCGGCCCGCCGTGGCTTCCACGAAAACATGCGCGTCCGCATCGAGCCGGAAATCATAGCTGGCATACCCCACGCGTCGGTCGACATTGGTGCGCAGCGTGGTATCGAGATAGATATGCTGCCCATCCCCGCCCACCTGATAGGCGCCGCTGTTCCGGTACGGCACTGTCGCCGTGCCCGCTGCGTTGAACTCCTTCCCCTGCGCGGTCAGCACGCCGCGCACGCTCATATCGGAACGTACGTTTTCGCGATACACGAAATTTGGCTTGCCATTGGTGGCGTAATCCAGGTTCTCCCGCAGCGAGGCTCCGCGCGCACACCAGTCGCGCACGTCGATGCAGTTGTCTATGGCATCCATGTTCTGCGCTTCCACGCCCAGGATCAGCCGCCCGTTCGCGCCCACCTGGCCGCCCCAGGCAACGCCGTAATAGCGGTCCCTGCCGTCGCCTTTGGTGGTGGCGCCGTAATTCACTTCGGTTTTCATGCCATCCAGATCGTGATCGAGCAGCAGATTGACCGCGCCGCCGATGGCGCCCGAGCCGTAGGAGGCCGACACGCCGCCGGTCACGATTTCCATGCGGTCGACCAGGATCGCGGGGATCATGTTCATGTCCACGCCATCGCCCTGGTTGGTGGGAATGTGGCGCCGCGAGTCGACCAGCGTGAGCGTGCGCGAGCCGTAGACCGGATTGAGGCCACGCAAATTGGCGAGATTGAGTCCGTTGAATACGTTCAACGGCACGCTCTCGTTGCCCCCGGGCTTGGCGGTGGGACTCCAATTGCTGAGATTGGCCGGCACCAGGCCCATCGCGTCTCCCATGTTGCTCACGTTCAACACCTGCAGCATCTCGCTTCCCAACACCATGGTGGGCACAGCACTGTTGAATCCATCCCGCCGAATCCGCGACCCGGTAACCACGACTTCCTCGAGCCGCGTGGAATCGGGTTTGACTTCGGCATCCGCATCGGGCGCGTCCTTGGACCGAAAGGCGGCTGCCAGTCCCTTCGCCAGCTTCGCAAACAAGCCGGTGCCGGCGCCTTCTTCCGTGGCGGCCATGGCATGGACGATCAGGCGCTCGCCTTCCCTGACTTCCGCCACCAGGCCCGTGCCTTCCAGCAGCAGCTTCACGCCGGTTTCGATATCGAAATCGCCTTCCAGCCTGTTGGTGGTGATGCCGCTGACCTCGTCGAACGGAAACAGCACCGACAAGCCCGCCTGACGTGCAAAGGCGGTCAATGCGCGATCCGCCCGCTGCTCGGGTATGGCAAACCCGATCCGTTCCTCGGCGCAAACAGCGCGCGACATCGGAAGCAACAGCAGGACCACCAACGCACCGGCTACGCCGTAGCTTTGCTTTTTGAGCGACTCCGGTATGGATGGCGTATTCATGTGCAACGACAAGACAGGTGGAATGTTTCCCTTACTCGGATGCGATAAAAGATTGCGCCTTATTCGGCGGGAAGCAGCAGGATGCGATTGCCGTCCATGCGTTCCGCGCGTATCCGGAAATTTTCGTCCAGGCTGGCCAGCAGACTGTCGACGTCGCCTGCCCGGAAAAAACCGCCCACGCGCACGCCGGCCATTTCCTCACTGGCAAGCACGAAACGGGTGGTGGTATAGCGCCCGAATTCATCGAGCACCGTCCGCAGGGATTCGCCCTCGAACACCAGTTCGCCACGTTGCCAGGCCAGGCGTGAATCGATGCCGTCAGGGTCGAGTTGCGTTACCGCCAGGATCGGTGTGAGGCCGGTTTCTTCGAGCCTGGCCACCTGCCCCTTGATCAGGTTGGCACCACGAACGGGATGCA
>DATMFX010000026.1:0-3209 GCA_035555995.1 Hyphomicrobiales bacterium
CGAGCAGCAGCGCCACCGTGTCGGCATTGGCGATCTTCACCGCTTCCATGAGCGGCGTGGACCCGAACAGATTCTTCGCGTTGGGATCAGCTTCGCGCGACAGCAGTTGTTGCACCAGCGCCACGTCGTTGCGATACACCGCCCAATGCAGCGCGCTGGTGCCGTCAGCCTGACGCTGGTTCACGTCCATGCCCACGCGCAACATTTCCGCCACAGCGGGATCACCGCGCTGGATCAGGTCGGCAAGCGAGGCATCCTGCGCCAGTGCCGCCGGCGGCGCGGCAAGCGCGGTGCAAAGCAGCCAGCTTGTCAGTGTGCGAAGAGCAACGTTGCGCATGGGCAGATCCTGTTCAATTGGCATCAGACGACGTTCGGCGCCAGCTTGTTGTGATGCGCCCACAGTCCCTTGTAGTTGTCGTAAAGAAAACGGTACGGATCAGCGAAGCGGCGCGGCAGGCTGTCCATCAGGCCTTCCTCCAGCATCTGTTGCGCGGACTTGCCTTCGCGCATCAGGTCCACGGTTTTCTCGTACAGAAAGCCCATCAGGTCGCGCTCGGCCTGCAGTTGCGCGCGGCTGAGCACAGGTCCGGTGCCGGGGACGATACGGGTATCGGCATCGGCCATTGCCAGCAGCTGGTCCATGGCGTCCACACGGCCGCCGAGCCAGCCGCCGCCATACCAGTCGATGGCGGGGTCGAGCAAAGGGGAGACCACATCGCCCACCGCCAGCACGTTCTGCTCGCGCAGGAACACGTAGATGTCGCCGTCGGTGTGGGCCTGGCGCAGATAGCCGTAGTCGATGCGATTGTCGCCGATATCGCGGCTGTCGTCGGTATGAAAGGTGGTGACGGGAATGCCGGCCTGCGGCAGCGCGCGGTGATAGCGCTCCTCGTGCGGCAGGTAATAATCGGTGGCCAGGTGCGCACGGGTTTTCGCATGCGCGATGATTTCCGCGCCACGTTCCCCAAGCGCGGCGTTGCCGCCCACGTGTTCTTCATGCCAGTGCGTGTTGAACAGCGCCTTGGGAGCTTTGCCGCCCAGGGTATCGAGCCGGGACAACAGCACCTCCACGCCGGCGGCGGCACCGCTGTCGACCAGCACCAATCCTTCACGCGTTTCCAGCACCAGCACGTTGCTGCCGGTGTCCATCAGCAAGGTCAAAGCCGCGCCCAAGGATTGCGCGGCATCGGCCGCGGCGCCAAATCCAAGGCGCGGCAATGCCAATGCGCCCGCGGCACTCAGGGCGGTACCAAGCAGGCGGCGGCGGGAAATGGGTTGGCAATTCATGGAGTTCATACGCCGGCGATCACACCCGTGCTGTTGGCAAAGCTTTCCATCTCGATGCCAAGCTTGTCGAGCACGGTCAGGTGCAGGTTGGCGAGCGGGGTGCGCGCACTCAATTGCAGATGCTGCCCGCCCAGCTTGATGCGACCGTTGGCGCCGCCCACCAGCAGGTTGGGCACGGGATAGTTGTCGTGCTTGTCGCTGTTGCTCATGTTGGAACCGTACATGAACAGCGAATGATCCAGCAGCGAACCGTCGCCGTCCGGCGTGTTGGCCAGCTTGTCGAGGAAGGCGGTGAAGCGGTCCACGTGCCAGGTCTGAATCTTGATCAAACGTTTGATGCGTTCCAGATCGTTGGCGTGGTGCGACAGCGGATGGAAGGCATCCGGCACGCCGATGTGGTTGTAGGTGCGGTTGGTGCCCTCGGCCACCATGATGTAGGTGGCCACGCGGGTCAGGTCCGCCTGGTAGGCAAGCGCCAGCAGGTCGAACATCAAATCCACCTGCTGGTCGAAATTGTCGAGCTGGCCCACCGGCGCCTTGGGCACGTCGAGATCGGACAGATCCTGCGAAGCGGCCAGTTCCACCCGGCGTTCGATCTCGCGCACGGTATCCAGATAGCTTTCCATCAGTTGGCGGTCACTGGCGCCAAGCGACGCCTGCAGGGCGTGCGTGCGCTCGCTGATCAGGTCGAGGATGCTGGCCTTCTGCTGCACGATCGCCGCGCGTTCCTCTGCGGTATCGCCTTCGCCAAACAATTGCAGGAACACCTTGCGTGGATTGAACTCCATCGGCAGCGGCGAGGTGGCATTGCGGAACGACAGCGTGGAACTGTAATAGCAGCCGCCCACGCCACCGCCGCAGGCTGCCACCTGCACAGTGGTTTCCGAAGCCAGCTCCAGCGACGGCAGCGGCGTTTCCTGCCCGATGTGCTGTGCGATCACCTGGTCCAGCGTGGTGGCCATGGAGGCGCCCGGCGCGCCGCTGTCGGGGCGTATGCTGCTGAGCCAGGTGGCAGGATTGAGCGTATGCACCGACCCGGCGCTGGCGGCGTTTTCCAGGTTGCCGAAGGAGGTCACGTAGCGTTTGTAGGGTTCGAGCGGTTTGAGGATCGGGCTCAGCTCGAAGGCATCGCCGGCGCCCTGCGGCGTCCAGTTGTCCCACTGGGGGCCATGCGCGGTGTTGCCCATGATGGCGCCGTGCGGAATGTAGAAAAAGCCCGCGCGCGTTTTCGGCAGCGCCCCGCTCTGCGCCAGCGCGGTGGCGGCCGGGAACATGGCGTCGAGCAGCGGCAGCGCCAGCGCCACCCCGCTGCCGCGCAGCACCGTGCGGCGCGACAGATGCTTCTTGGTAATGAACATGCGTTACCTCCCGTTCTGGTGGGAAATGGCCCTGCGTTGACGTTGCATTCTCTTGCCGCTCATCGGCCCGCCACCTGTCCCTGTTCGCCTTCGGGCAGGGCCTGATTGCGGAACGCGGGGCTGTTGACGATACCGAACACCAGCGCGGACAGCGTGTAGTCCTGCGCCTGCGCCTCTTTCACGATGCGGCGTATTTCCGGCATGTCGAAATACTCCAGCTCGCGGTTGATGGCGTACATCATGAGTTTTTCGGTGAGCGCCTGCGCAAACTGCGCGGGATGCCCGGCAAGTTCCTCGCGCAGCGCCACCGGACCATCGATGGCATGGCCGTTCGGCAGCACGGTGCTGGCGTCGATCGGCGCATCGGCCTGGGCGTCGTGATCGCGCCACTGGCCCACCACCGAAAAATTCTCCAGCGCCAGGCCGATCGGATCGATCACGCCATGGCATTGCCCGCAGGTGGGATTGGTGCGGTGCTGTTCCAGCCGCGCCCTGAGCGTGGTGGGTTTTTGATCCGGCGGTGCGGAAAGATCGGTGACCACGTCGGGCGGTGGCGGCGACGGC
>DATMFX010000027.1:0-5115 GCA_035555995.1 Hyphomicrobiales bacterium
TCGGCCGACTTCTTCAAATCCAACGAATACCGGGAAATCTGCCGTATCGGCACTACGCTGGGGAGCCTGCTGGAGCCAGGTGCCTTCGTCAAACGTGGCGAGAAAACCCAGAATATCAGCGACTTCAAACAGGCCCTGGATTGGTTGATGACCGACGGCATGAAGGGCCACTACCTGCAGCGCTACAAAGGCCTGGGCGAGATGAACCCGGAACAGTTGTGGGAAACCACCATGGATCCGAACTTCCGCCGCATGTCGCGCGTAACCATCGAGGATGCGATGGGTGCTGACCAGTTGTTCTACACGCTGATGGGCGACCAGGTGGAGCCGCGGCGCGACTTCATCGAAACCAATGCGCTGTCAGTGGCCAATCTCGACGTCTGAGGGGTCGGCCGCCTCGCCACTCAGCTCGGGATGCAGCGCGTCGAAGCGCGTCTTGATCCAGCGGCTCACCTCCTCGGTGAGTTCGCGCGCGTCGCGCCCAATGCTTGGAATCGGCGGACCTACCTGCACGGTGATGGTGCCGACGCGTTTGCCGAAGTGATGGGCTGGCCAGAAACAACCGGCATCGTGCATCACCGGTACGATGCTGGCGCCGCTGGCGATTGCCAGCTCGGCGCCGCCGCTTGAAAACTTGCGCGCCTGCCCCGGGTCCACTCGCGTGCCTTCCGGAAACACCAGCACCGACAGACCCCGGGCAAGCCGGTCCTGCCCTTGTGTCAACAAGGTGTCGCGCGCTTCCCGGCGCTTGCTGCGGTCGATGGCGATAGGCTGCAACTGGCGCAGTCCCCAGCCGAAGAACGGAATGCTGAGCAGCTCGATTTTCAGTATTGGACAGATCGGTTCAAAAAACTGGACGAGGAACAGCGTTTCCCACGGACTTTGATGATTGCTCAGCACCACCACGGGTTCGCCTGGCGTTGGCAACGGCCCTTCCACTTTATAGCGCAGGCCGCAGACGAGGCCGAGCCACCAAAGCGCAAAGTGATTCCACATCAGGCACATTCGGTAGCGTCCCTTGAGCGGTAACAGCGGCGCAAGCAATACGCACAGTGGCCCCCACACGACCAGCGTCAGGCTGTATCCGAGGTAGAAGATACCGGCACGCACATTGGCGAGAATCTTGCCCATGGCTTTGGCCCTATGGAGAGGCGGAAAGAATATACGTGGCGGCGGCTCCCAAATCGGGCAGCACCACGCAGTGTTGACGCAGGAAATCGTCGAGCGTGGCGGCGGTGCGTGCGCCCTTGCCGCTCAGGACCAGAATCGGCCGGCACTGACGGCTCAGCGCCACTTCCATGTCCTTGGCGGTGTCGCCCACCAGCCAGGCGCCCGCCAGCGGCAACTGTAACGCCTCACTCAGTTGATCGAGCAAGCCGGGCCGTGGTTTACGGCAAGTGCAGTCGTCCGTGGGCAGATGCGGACAATAGGCCAGGGCGTCGATACGCCCGCCCGCCGCTTCCACCAGGGTGTGCATCAGCTCGTGCATCTGCGCCAGTGCGTACTCATCGAAATAACCACGCCCGATTCCTGACTGATTGGTTGCCACCGCCACCTTGAAGCCGGCGCGGCTCAGCTGCGCAATGGCTTCGATACTGCCGGGGATCGGCCGCCAATCGTCGATCGAGCGTATGTAGTCGTCGGAATCCTCATTGATCACGCCATCGCGATCGAGGATCACCAGCCTGCTGGCCGCGGCTTCAGACATTCTGCAACAGCGAAATATCGGCCACGCGCAGGAACAGCCGGCGCAGCGCCGCCACCAGTGCCAGGCGATTATCGCGCAGCGCGGCATCCTCGGCATTCACCATCACCTGGTCGAAGAAAGTATCGACCGATGCGCGCAGGCTCGCCATGGCGGCAAGCGCTTCGGTAAAGCGCCCTTCGGCAAGCAGCGGATCGGTGGTGGCGGCAGTGGCCTGCAGCGCGTCATGCAGCGCGCGTTCGGCCGGTTCCTGCAAAAGCGTCGGATCGCACGCTACGGGAGGCGAGCCTGCGGCCTTTTGCAGGATGTTGCCCACGCGCTTGTTGGCGGCCGCCAATGCCTGGGCCTCCGGCAGCGCGGCAAAATGCGCCACCGCCTTCACGCGGGCATCGAACTCCAGCGGGCTTGCCGGACGCACCGCATCCACGGCCAGGAACACGTCGGTGGCGATGCCCTGGTCGGCGTAATAGGCCCGCAGGCGCTCGTTGATGAAGGCCACGATTTCCTGCGAGGCATCCTTGACCTTGGCATTGTCGGCGAAGCCTGCCATTGCGGCGGCCACGGCGCGCGGCAGCGACAGCGGCAGTTCCTGTTCGATGATCAGGCGCAGCACGCCAAGCGCGGCGCGGCGCAGCGCAAAGGGATCCTTGGAACCCGTGGGCGGCTGGCCCAGGCCGAACAGGCCGGCAATGGTGTCCAGGCGTTCCGCCAGGGCCAGTACGCGGCCGGTGGCGCTGGTGGGCAGTGCATCGCCGGAAAAACGCGGCAGGTATTGTTCGGTAAGCGCCAGCGCCACTTCTTCGGGTTCGCCGTCGTGCTTGGCGTAGTAGTAGCCCATGGTGCCCTGCAGTTCGGCGAATTCGTACACCATGGAAGTCATCAGGTCGCACTTGCCCAGTTCGGCGGCGCGCGCGGCAAGCGCGCTGTCGTAGCCAAGCTCCTTGGCCAGCGTCTCGGCCAGGCGTTTCACGCGCTGCGATTTTTCATACACGGTGCCGAGTTCCTGCTGGAACACCACGCTCTTGAGTTTTTCCACCCGCGCTGCCAGTGGCTGCTTGCGATCCTGGGCAAAGAAGAACGCGGCGTCGGCCAGGCGTGGCCGGATCACTTTTTCGTTGCCGGCGATCACCTGCGCCGGGTCACGGCTTTCGAGGTTACTCAACGTGATGAAGTACGGCAGGATGTGCTGTTGGTCGTCGAGCAGGTGGAAGCATTTCTGGTGTTCCTTCATGGAGGAAATCAGCGCTTCTTTCGGCACTGCGAGAAACGCGTCGTCGAAACGGCCGGCAAGCGCCACCGGCCATTCCACCAGGGAACAGACTTCGTCCAGCAGCGCCTCGTCGATGATGGCGTTCCCGCCCAGCTCCTTGGCCTTGGCTTCGACCTGTGCGCGGACCGCGGCGCGGCGCTCGGCAAAATCGGCGACTACCTTGCCGCTTTGCAGCAGTGCGGGGTAGGACGCGGGCGTATCGATGGTGAGCGGTTCGGGATGCAGGAAGCGATGGCCGCGGGTGATCCGGCCGGCACGCTGCCCCATCAGTGTGGCGTCGATGACGGTATCGCCGAACAACAGTACCACCCATTGCACGGGACGCACGAATTCGTCGCGGCTGCTGCCCCAGCGCATGCGTTTTGGAATGGGCAGTGCGTCGAGCGCGTGTTCCACCATGCCCGGAATCAGCGTGGCGGTGGCGGCGCCGGGTTGTTCGGCGTGGTAATACAGTTTGGTCACCTTGCCGTCGCTGCGCTGTTCGAGGGCGGCAACGTCCACGCCGCAGGAACGGGCAAAGCCTATCGCTGCCTTGGAGGGCTTGCCATCGGCGCCAAACGCGGCCTGTACCGCGGGGCCCCATTTTTCCAGTGCGCGCGGCGGCTGCTGCGTGGCAAGCGCGCGAACCAGGAGCGCCAGGCGGCGCGGCGTGGCAAACGCGGTAACGCCGGCATAAGCCAGGCCCGCCTGGCGCAGCGAGGCCTCGAAGGCGTCCTTGAAGGCGTTGGACAGACCGAGCAGGGCTTTTGGCGGCAGCTCTTCCGTGCCGATTTCGATCAACAGGTCCTGCTCATGCATTGGTGAATTTCTCCAGACTTTCTTTGCGCAGGTTCTCCGGCGCCAGCGGGAAGCCGAGGCGCGCGCGGGATTCGTAATAGGCCTGGGCAACTTCGCGCGCCAGCGTGCGCACGCGCAGGATGTAGCGCTGGCGCTCGGTGACGGAAATGGCGGAACGGGCGTCGAGCAGATTGAAGTAGTGCGACGCCTTCAACACCTGTTCATACGCGGGCAGCACCAGCTTGTTGGCGATCAGGTTCTGGCACTGCGCTTCGCAGTGGTCGAAGTATTGGAACAGGTTGTCCACATTGGCGTGTTCGAAGTTGTAGGCGGACATTTCCACTTCGTTCTGATGGAACACGTCGCCATAGGTAACGATGCCGTTCGGCGTGCGCGCCCACACGATGTCGTAGATGCTGTCCTTGTGCTGCAGGTACATGGCGATGCGCTCGAGCCCGTAGGTGATCTCGCCGCTGACGGGATAGCATTCCAGCCCGCCCACCTGCTGGAAATAGGTAAACTGCGTCACCTCCATGCCGTTCAGCCACACTTCCCACCCCAGCCCCCAGGCGCCGAGCGTGGGTGATTCCCAGTTGTCTTCCACGAAGCGGATATCGTGCACCAGCGTGTCGATGCCGAGATAGCGCAGCGATTCCAGGTACAGCTCCTGGATGTTGAGCGGCGACGGCTTGAGGATCACCTGGAACTGGTAGTAGTGCTGCAGGCGCATCGGATTTTCGCCGTAGCGGCTGTCGGTGGGCCGGCGGCTGGGCTGCACGTAGGCGGTGTTCCAGCTTTCCGGTCCGATCGCGCGCAGGAAAGTGGAGGGATGGAAGGTGCCGGCGCCGACTTCCAGGTCGAGCGGCTGCACGATCACGCAGCCGTTGTCGGCCCAGAACTGCTGCAGGGCCAGAATCAGGCCCTGGAAGGTGGAAACGTCAACTGAGGTGGTCAAAAAGGACTCCAGGCCGAGAGCGTTCGGGTACTATTGGCGGGGGTTCGGAAAAGTTGCCTATTATCCTGAAAAGGCGCTGGCAACGCGAGATGTCGCCCATTGCTGCGCCCGCATCCATCGAAGTTCCGCCGAAGACGTCGCATGAAATCACGGTTATCCATTGCCCTGTTGCATCTCTTTTCCTGGCTGCCGTTGCCGCTGATGCGCGCGCTTGGCGCGTTGTGCGGCGCCATCATCGCGCGGCTCGACACGCGCATGGCGCGCACCACCCACACCAACCTGGCGCTGGTTTTTCCCGAATTGACGGCCGCCGAGCGCCAGGCGCTGGCGCGCGCCAGCCTGCGCAATTCCTGCCAGATGCTGTTCGAGGCGGCAGGCACCTGGTTGTGGCCGGCGCCGCGCGCGCTT